>NZ_BAAAVI010000017.1:112806-142690 GCF_039534445.1 Streptosporangium fragile
GGGCGCCCGCCGTCTTCGACGGGCGGCGGGCGCCCACCTCCTTCAGCGGTCGGGCTGGGCGGCCAGCCGTTCCGCCTCTGTGTGCAGGGCCTCGACGAGGATGAGCTCCAGCAGGAGATCGTCGTCGATGAGGCCGAACAGAACTTCCATCGGGCCTCCCGAGTGTACGGACGCCCCAGTGGTCCCGGAAGTTGACACGAATCCCGGACAAGGCCGGTCCCGTGACCGAACTTTGATCGTCTGTGCGGGGAGCCTCGCGCCCGGTCCCCGCTCGGTCCCGCCCCGTCCTCGGTCTCGCCCCGGCCCGGCGCGGGGACCGCCGCCGGGACCGCCGTGCTCTTCGCGCCGCTATGCCGGAACCAACTCGGCCAGGTCGACGTGCTCGCCCACCTCACGTACGTCCGTGCAGTAAGCGATCAGGAAACGCTGCCCGCCGACGCGGCGGGTGATCCGCAGGCAGGGGAGGTCGGCCATCACGATCGCCTCAACCTCGATGCCCTCGGGGCCTCTCCAGATACCCATGAGCAGAGGCTACGGAGAGGCGGGTAAGGACGGGGTAACCAAACGGGCATATCGTGATGCACGGTGAACGTCTACCGCTTTACCGCAGTTTTCGGGCTTCGCTGCAGGTCCAGGATGATTAACAGCGTCGCTGTGGGTAACAGAACGCAGGAATTCTAGTCATCAGGGAGAAACCAACATGGCATTGCCCAAGCTCACCCCCGAACAGCGTCAGGCCGCCCTGGCGAAGGCCGCCGAGATCCGGACGGCCCGCGCCAAGCTTCTCGCCGAGGTCAAGGCCGGCGCGCTCAGCCTGGAGCAACTGCTCGACCGTGACGACGACGTGGCCAAGCGCATCAAGGTTTCGCAGGCCCTGCGGGCCCTGCCCGGGGTCGGGACCGTCAAGGCCGCCCAGCTGATGGCGCAGGCCGACGTCGACGAGGCGCGTCGCCTGGGCGGGCTCGGCGCGCAGCAGCGCCGCAAGCTCATCCAGGCCGTGGGCGGCTGAAGATCCCTGACCCGGCCGCGGCTCCGCGCCCGCCCTCATCGCGTCACCCCGCGCGGGCCCCGCGTCGGAACCGCGCTCGCCCTCATCGCGTCACCCCGCGCGGGCCCCGCGTCGGAACCGGACCGACGTGCGGGCCGGGGCGGGGCGGCATGCCGTCCCGGAGGACGTGCCCGGGTACGGGGAGGCCCCGCCTCGTGGATTCGGGGGAAATCCGCGTGGCGGGGCCTCGTGCGACGACCTGGTCATCGGGCTCACCGGGGAACCGTCCCATGCCCTGGACACCGTCCGGGTGAGCCCGGTCCGAAGAGTCAGTGAGCCTCTGCGAACTGCTCCTCCTCCGTCGACCCCTTCAGGGCCGTGGTGGAGGAGTCCGGCGCGACGGCCGTGCTGACCAGGTCGAAGTATCCGGTGCCGACCTCGCGCTGGTGGCGGGTGGCGGTGTAGCCGCGCGACTCGGCGGCGAACTCGGCCTCCTGGAGCTCCACGTACGAGGTCATGCCGTCCTCGGCGTAGCCCTTGGCCAGGTTGAACATCGAGTAGTTCAGCGAGTGGAAGCCCGCCAGGGTGATGAACTGGAACTTGTACCCCATGTGACCGAGCTCGCGCTGGAACTTGGCGATGGTGGAGTCGTCCAGGTGCTTCTTCCAGTTGAAGGAGGGCGAGCAGTTGTAGGCCAGCATCTGGTCGGGGTACTCGGCCTTGATGGCCTCGGCGAACTCGCGGGCCACGTCCAGGTCCGGGGTGGAGGTCTCCATCCACAGCAGGTCGGAGTAGGGCGCGTAGGACAGGCCGCGGGCGACGCAGGCGTCCACGCCGTTGCGGACGCGGTAGAAGCCCTCGGCGGTGCGCTCACCGGTGGTGAAGACCTGGTCGCGGGGGTCGACGTCGGTGGTCAGGAGCGTCGCGGCCTGGGCGTCGGTCCGCGCGATGACCAGGGTCGGCACGTCCAGCACATCCGCTGCGAGGCGGGCGGCGTTGAGGGTCTTGATGTGCTGGCCGGTCGGGATGAGCACCTTGCCACCCAGATGGCCGCACTTCTTCTCGGAGGCGAGCTGGTCCTCCCAGTGCACGCCGGCGGCACCCGCGGCGATCATGCCCTTCATCAGCTCGAAGGCGTTCAACACGCCACCGAAGCCGGCCTCGGCGTCGGCCACGATGGGCGCGAGCCAGTGCGGAGCGTTCTCGTCCCCCTCCGACCAGGTGATCTGGTCGGCGCGCAGCAGCGCGTTGTTGATGCGGCGGACCACGGCCGGGACCGAGTTGGCCGGGTAGAGGCTCTGGTCCGGGTAGGTCTGCCCGCCGAGGTTGGCGTCGGCGGCCACCTGCCAGCCGGACAGGTAGATCGCCTTCAGTCCCGCCTTGACCTGCTGCACCGCCTGGTTGCCGGTCAGCGCGCCGAGGGCGTGCACGTAGTCCTCGGTGTTCAGCAGGCCCCACAGCCGCTCGGCGCCGAGCCGGGCGAGAGTGTGCTCCTCCTGGACGGAACCTCGCAGTCGAACCACGTCCTCAGCCGTGTAGGTCCGCTCGATGCCCTTCCAGCGAGGGTTGGTCTCCCACTCACGCCGCAGCTCGTCTGCGGCTCCCTTGAGGCGATCATTCATTGTTCACTCCTTTTCGTCCCCTGGGTGCCTTGCTCCGAGTGTCTGCCCCAACGAATCGGGCAAACAAGGTCAATTTTGACGAAAAAATCGTGTTTCTTCTCTCTATGTCAATACTGGACGGTATTCGACAGAGAAGAACTTCAGAGTTTTCGCTATGGACTAGACCAATTCCGGTGACGCCGGTCATAGGAGGCGGTGGAGCGGGGAAATTTCCGCAGAAATTTCGTCTAGCATCGGGTTATGGCATCGTTGGTCGGTGAAGAACCGCTGTCCTTGACGCAGGAGCTCGATCTCATCGCGTTCGGCCAGCGCCTCAGACACCTGCGCAAGCAGCGCGGCCTCACCCTCTCCGACCTGGGCGAACGTGTCAGCCGGGCGCCCAGCCAGCTCTCCCTGCTGGAGAACGGCAAACGCGAGCCGAAGCTGTCGCTGCTGAAGTCGCTGGCCGCCGCGCTCAACGTGCCGGTGGAGGAGCTCCTGCGCCGGCAGGCCCCCAGTCGCCGTGCCCAGCTGGAGATGGCACTGGAGGAGGCGCAGCGCGACCCCCTGTACGCCGGGCTCGGCCTGGCCAAGCTGAAGGTCTCCGCGCGCGTGCCCAACGACGTGCTGGAACACGTCCTCGGACTCTACGGCGAACTGCGCGCCCGCCAGGCGAAGGGGACCGCCACCCCCGAGGAGGCGCGTGTCGCCAACGCCGAACTCCGCCGCAAGCAGCGCGAGCAGGGCAACTACTTCCCGGAGATCGAGAAGGCCGCGGCCGAGGCGCTCACCGCGGTCGGCTACCGCACCGGCGCGCTCTCGCAGAGCACCGTCCAGGCGCTGGTCAGCCATTTCGGCTACACCGTGCAGACGGTCCCGGACCTGCCGCGCACCGTCCGCTCCATCACCGACCTCCGCAACCGGCGCATCTACGTCAAGCACGAGCAGGTCGGCATGCACACCCCGCGCACGATCCTGCTGCAGACGCTCGGCCATCTCGCCCTCGGCCACCACAAGCCCCGGGACTTCGCCGACTTCCTGCGCCAGCGCACCGAGGCCAACTACTTCGCCGCCGCCGTCCTCGTGCCCGAGGCCACGGCGGTCCCCTACCTGCGCGAGGCCAAGCAGGACCGGGCGCTCAGCGTGGAGGACCTGCGGGACGTGTTCGCCGTCTCCTACGAGATGGCCGCCCACCGCTTCACCAACCTGGCCACCCATTTCCTCGACCTGACCTGCCACTTCGTCCGCAACGACGCCGGCGGCATCATCTACAAGGCGTACGAGAACGACGGCATCGTCTTCCCCGCCGACGAGCAGGGCGCGATCGAGGGCCAGCGCATGTGCCTGCAGTGGTCCGGGCGTCAGGTCTTCCTCTCGCCCGACCGGTTCTCCGTCTACTACCAGTACTCCGACTCACCCACCGGCACCTACTTCTGCGTCGCCCACGTCGACCCGTCGCGCGAGCGCGACTTCGCCATCACGCTCGGCGTGCCGTACCGGGAGTCGCGCTGGTTCCGCGGGCGCGAGACCACCAACCGCACCAAGTCGGCCTGCCCGACCGGCGACTGCTGCCGGCGCCCGCCCGCCGAGCTGGCCCAGCGCTGGGAGGGGTACGCCTGGCCCTCGGCGTGGGGCAACTCCCATGTCGTCGCCGCGCTGCCGCCCGGCTCCTTCCCGGGGGTGGACGAGGCCGACGTCTACTCGTTCCTGGAGCGCCACGCCACCCGCTGAGCCCGCCTCCCACCTGCCGCCCCCGTCCCTGCCGAGGCAGTGCGCCTGACATGACTGACACGCCCGAAGACCCCTGAACACTGTTGAGGCAAGCGCGCGCCCACCTTACTTGCCTCACGAATGACTCCTCGGAGTCACACAAGGCAGTCGCACGGCCCGGGTTGGCAGGCCCGAGCCGCCCGGTCACCCGGGCCGCCCGCCCCGGTCACGTGGTCCGGGGCGGGGAGGTCACACCGTCCGGGACGGAGTCACACCGCCGGTGGGGCAGCCGTCCGGCGCAGCGTCAGCCACGGGTGGCCGTAGAAACGGTAGGCCTCCGCGGTGCCCCGCGCCTGCCCGCGCATCGAGCGCAGCACCTCGGCCGGGGGCTCGCCGGCGAAGCAGCGCCGGTAGAACTCCTGGGCCAGGCCGCGGCCGTTCGGCCAGAGCGGGGCGACGACCCCGCTCGCCCCCGCCAGCAGGAACGCGTGCGCGTCGCCCGGCTCCTCCAGGAAGACGAACGGGGCGCCGCCCAGGTCGGGGCCGAGCGCCTCGGCCGCCGCCCCTCCCGCGGTGAAGTGGACCACGTCCGGTGCCCGGCCGAGCAGGTCCAGCACGTCGCCGAGCGCCGGGGAGACCTGCGTAGCGCCGTACTCTCCCACCAGCGGATGCGGCTGCGCCTCGCCGTACACCACCGCCATGTTGTCGGCCCGCGCCTGCGTGGGCGGCGGCAGCTCGGGACGCCGACCGCCGATGGGCCAGCGGCCGATCACCGTCTGGCAGTTCAGGTAGCGGGGCAGCGACGGGTCGTAGGGGTGTTCCAGCACGGCCAGCTCCCAGGGGACGTGCGGCTCCTGGGAGAGGATCAGCACGCTCGGCCGGCGTGGGGCCACCCGCCCGGCCACCGCGTCCAGCAGTTCCCAGAACCCCGGCGGGACCCGCGCGCCGACCTGCCGCCCCAGCTCCTCGGAGAGCTCGCCCGCGCCGGTCAGCCTCCGCCCGAACTCCGAGGCCCGTTCCCCCAGATCCGAGATCTCCGCCCGGTCGGGGGTGATGAAGTGCGGTGACTGGTACGTCCACCACAGCCGTCCCGGCCGGTCGCCGTGGACGATCACCGCCGTGACGTCCGGTGGCTCGCCCGGAGAGACCGGGCGGATCCGGGTGCCGGAGACCGGTTCCGGGACCTCCTCCCCGCCCAGCCGGCCGGGCGAGTCGAACACCGTGATCGTGCGCAGCCCGTACCCGGTCACCTGGCCGCGTACGGAGTAGACCGCCTCGATCTGCCGGGCCGTCTCGGGTTCCTCCTGCGGCAGGGCGACCAGATTGACCACGGCCCGCGGGTACGGGTTCGTGTCGTCGGCGCGCAACCGGACGCGCCACCCGGCCGGCGTGTCGAAGCCCTCGGCGACGAGCTGGATGTCCAGTTCCACCGGCTCACGGGGGATCGAGCCCTCCCGGCCCTGGCCGGGGCCGACGCCGACGGCCATCTCGACTCCCCAGCCGCCGACCACCTCGCCGGGCGCCTCGATCAGCGGAACCGCCTCCCACTCCGGCCCGCCGGCGCGGGCGTCCCAGGAGGGCGCCGCGGGCGACTCCTTACGGCGTTTGCGGAAGGCCCCGGTGAGCCGGTCGAGCATGGAGGGCCCGCGTCCGGCGTCCGGAGCTCGGGACATGGCGGTGGCACCCTCGTCCTGCGGCACCTGGGGCCCCGGCGGTTGCGGGCCCGATGGCGGGGGCGGGGCCTGGGGGCTCTCCTCCGGCGTGGTCCCGGGCGGTGCGCCGGGCACCGGGTAGGGGGGTGCGTCCTGGCCGGAGCGGAGCCAGTCGGCGCTCATCGTCCCGGTCGACGGCATGTCGGGCCCGGCGGGGCCGGGCGCCGGCCGGTCGGAGGCGGCCCCGCCGGGTGCGGCGGGCCCGGCCGCGGGCCACTCGGAGAGCGCGGATCCCGGCCTGGGCCCCGGGGCGGGCTCCGGCACGGGCCACTCGGGCACGGTGCCTCCCGGGCCCGGCCGCTTGCCGGCGCGGGGCTCGGCCAGCATGGGGATCACCTGCTCGGCGGTCAGACCGTGTTCCAGGCTGAGCAGCGTGGCCAGCCGGTCCCAGGCGGGGCCGTACTGGGCGATGAGCATGATGATCGAGTCGGCCAGCTGCCCCGCCGGCTGGTTGCCCGCCTCGGCCAGCAGGGGGTCGAGGCGATCGCGGAGTTCTCCCGCGGAGTGGCCCATCAGGCCGTCCAACTCGTCGCGGACCGTGCGTGCCGCCCGCACCACGGCTACCGGGTTCATACCGTCCCCCCTCGTTCCGGTCTGACCTGATCTTCCCACCTGTGCGGCGGTGAACGGGAGCCGGTGCTCAGGGAGAATCGGCGCCACATAGGGTGATACCCCTAAGCATCGAGGTGATGGGAAGGGTGGGCTGTGCTGCCTGAGGTCGAGGCATGGCTGCGCGGGCGCACCTCATCATCGGACGACTGGCCGCTGCCCGAGCTGGTGGCGGCCAAGGGGGAGACGACCGTCAGCGTCGTGCTCCCCGCGCGTGACGAGGAGGAGACGGTCGGCGAGATCGTCGCCGCGATCCGCCGCGATCTCGTGGAGGCGGTGCCGCTCGTCGACGAGGTGGTGGTCATCGACTCGCGGTCCGTCGACGAGACCGCTGTCCGCGCCGCGCGGGCGGGGGCCACGGTGATCGCCCAGGACGAGATCCTGCCCGACCTCAAGCCGCTGGAGGGCAAGGGGGAGGCGCTGTGGAAGTCGCTCGCCGTGACCTCCGGAGACCTGCTGGTCTTCGTCGACGCCGACCTGCGTGAGTTCCGCACGTCCTTCGTGACCGGGTTGCTCGGGCCGCTGCTCGCCGATCCCGGCGTGGCCTACGTCAAGGGGTGCTACGACCGGCCGTTGCGGGACATGCCGGGTGGCGGCGGCCGGGTGACCGAGCTGGTCGCGCGTCCCCTGCTCAACCTGCACTGGCCGATGCTGGCCGGGTTCGTCCAGCCGCTGGCCGGGGAGTACGCCGGGCGCCGGTCGGTGCTGGAGCGGATCCCGTTCGTGGGCGGCTACGGGGTGGAGATCGCCATGTTGATCGACCTGCTGGACCTGGCCGGGCTGGACGCGCTGGCCCAGGTCGATCTGGGGCGTCGTGTGCACTCCCACCAGTCGACCGAGGCGCTCGGCGCGATGGCCGCCCAGATCCTGCAGGCGGTCTGGTCGCGTCTGGAGCGGCAGGGCAAGATGGTGGCCCTGCACACACCGGTCCCGCGTCTGGCCCAGTTCCGCCGGGGCGCCACCGGGCACCGGGTGAGCGTCCGCGACGTCGCCGTCGCCGAGCGCCCCCCGATGATCACCATCCCGGCCTACCGCCCGGCCGGCTGACCGTTCCGCCGGTCCGGCCCCCGCCGGAGGACATGCCCCGGTTTGTACCCCAGCAGGTGATCCGCGTCATCCGCCCGCGCCGGGTGATCCGCGTCACCCGCCCCGCGCCGCCCGCCCCCGAGGCCGCCGTCGCGGAGGTCACCCCGAGGGGCGGACGCGGCCTCCCGGAGAGGCGACGGCCTCGTGGTGGTGCGGCCTCCCGGCCCGGTCGCGCGGACACCGGAACCTCCACGCTGCGCGGGTACGCGCGACGCCCCGCCCGTCGGTACAGTGGGGGTGTTACCGTTGGTAACCCCACCTCGGTCCCAGGAGGAGCGAACGATGAGCGAGACCGGCTTCTGCCCCGAGCTGAGCGACGACGTGCGCGAGGTGCGCGACTGGGTGCGCGACTTCGCCCGGTCGGTCGTCCGCCCGGCCGGTGCCGAGTGGGACGAGCGCGAGGAGACCCCCTGGCCCGTCATCCAGGAGGCCGCCAAGATCGGGCTCTACTCGCTCGACTTCTTCGCCCAGCAGTGGTTCGAGCCCAGCGGCCTCGGCCTGATCGTCGCCTTCGAGGAGCTCTTCTGGGGGGACGCCGGCATCGGCCTGTCCATCGCCGGCACCGGCCTCGCCGCCGCGGCCCTGTCCGCCGGCGGTACCCCCGAGCAGCTGGGGGAGTGGCTCCCGCAGATGTTCGGCACCCCCTCCGACGTCAAACTCGGCGCGTTCTGCGCCTCGGAGCCGGAGGCAGGCTCCGACGTCGGCGCCATCCGCACCCGCGCCGTCCCCTCCGGGGGCGACTGGATCCTCAACGGGGTCAAGACCTGGGCCACCAACGGCGGCATCGCCGACGTCCACATCGTCGTCGCCTCGGTCGACCCGTCCCTGGGCGCCCGCGGTCAGGCGTCCTTCGTCGTCCCGCCCGGCACGCCGGGCCTGTCGATGGGGCAGAAGTTCAAGAAGCACGGCATCCGCGCCTCCCACACCGCCGAGGTCGTCCTCGACGACGTGCGTGTGCCGGGCTCCTGCCTCCTCGGCGGCAGGGAGAAACTCGAGGCCAGGCTCGCCCGCGTCCGCTCCGGGGAGCGCGCCGGTGAGCAGAGCGCCATGCGCACCTTCGAGATCACCCGGCCCTCGATCGCCGCCATGGCCGTCGGCATCGCCCGCGCCGCCTACGAGTACGCCCGCGACTACGCCCGCGAACGCGAGCAGTTCGGCCGCAGGATCGGCGAGAACCAGGCCGTCGCCTTCCTCCTGGCCGACATGGCCACCCGCGTCGACATCGCCCGCCTCATGACCTGGCGCGCCGCCTGGATGGCCCGCAACAACCGCACCTTCACCCAGGCCGAGGGCTCCATGTCCAAGCTCGTGGCCGGTGAGACCGCCGTCTGGGTCACCGACCAGGCCATCCAGATCCTCGGCGGTGCCGGTTACACCCGCGAGCACCCGGTCGAGCGCTTCCACCGCGATGCCAAGATCTACACCATCTTCGAGGGCACGAGCGAGATCCAGCGCCTGATCATCGGCCGCGCGGTCACCGGCCTGCCCGTTCGCTGAAAATATCCGATTCTTCGATCTCGCCCGAGCGCAGGAAAGCCCACGTGCAGACCACCCCCGAGGTCGTGGCCTTCCTCGGCCGCCACGGCGTCCGGTGGCGCAGATCCCTGACTACCCCGACCGGCCCGGCGGCAAGGCGGGCCGCGCGATCGAGGCCGCCCCCTTCCTGGGCTCGGACGTGCGTCGCCGGGCGGCGTGAGACGACCGTGCTCAGGGCTCGAAGCCGTGACGGAACAGCGTCCATATCCGTGCGGCGGTCTCGGTCCGCTCGGCTGCCGGGAACTCGGCGAGGAGGAGGGCCAGCATGCCGATGGCCAGGAGCAGGTCGCCGGTCGTCACGTCCGCGCGGATGCGGCCGGCCTGCTGCGCCTCGGCGAGCTGGGCCTCCAGCAGTCGCGCCACGCGGTCGCGGACTGCGAGGATGCGCGGGTCGGGATGCGGCGGCACGCTGACCATGGTGACGAATGTGGTCGAGGCGATGACCTGCTCGGTGATCAGGGTCAGCAGGTCGTCGAGTGTGGTGCCGGGTTTGGCGGCCAGCGCCTCCAACTCGGCGACGCTGCTTTCGAACACGGCCAGCGCGAGGCTGGCGCGGTCGGGGAAGTGCCGGTAGAGGCTGCCCTGCCCGACCCCGGCCGCCCGCGCGACCTCGGTGAGTGAGGCACCGTATCCGGCGGTGGCGAACGCCTGGCGGGCCGCGGCGATCAGGGCCGCCCGGTTCTCCGTCGCGGCCGCCGGTCCTCTGTTGGGTCGACGCGCGGCAGTCACAATGGCTATGGTACAAACCGGACGGTATAGTCCGGTTGGTGTGGAAGGGCTTCGCCGCCGCGTGACGGGCCGCGATGCCGCTCCTGCCGCCGTCGGTTCGGGGCATGTCAGGCGGCTCGTGACGCCCTCACCGCCCCGGCGTCCCCCCGCATCCACCCGTCACCGCCCCCTGGCGTCTCTCCGCAGCTCGGCGGGGCGGCCGGTCCGACCGAAAGGATCAACCCTTGACCATGACCTTCGACGGCCGCGTCGCCCTCATCACAGGTGCGGGCTCCGGAATCGGCAAGGCGATGGCCGTCGCCTTCGCCGAAGCCGGCGCCCGCGTCGTGGCCTGCGATGTCAACGAGGACAGCGCCCGGGAGACCGCCTCGGCCATCGGGGACCGGGCCCTGGCCGTGGCCGCCGACATCGGCGACGAGGCGTCGGTGGCGGCGCTGGCGGAAGCGGTGATCGGCGCGTACGGGCGAATCGACGTGCTGTGCAACAACGCCGGGATCATGGACACCATGGCCCTGCCCGCCGACATCCCCCTCCAGCAGTGGGAGCGCGTGCTGCGGGTCAACCTCACCGGGACGTTCCTGGTCACGCACGCGGTGCTGCCGCACATGCTGCGCCAGGGCGGCGGCGTGATCGTCAACACCGCCTCGGAGGCCGGCATCCGCGGCGGGGCCGCCGGGGCCGCGTACACCGCCTCCAAGCACGGCGTCGTCGGCCTGACCAAGAGCGTCGCCTGGGCGTACGCCAGGGACGGCATCCGCTGCAACGCCATCCTGCCCGGCCCCACCATGACGAACATCGCCAACGGTGCCGCCTTCGACCCCGTTGGCGCCGCGCGCCTCGGCCCGGTGCTCGCCCTCGGGGAGCGCCTGGCCCAGCCGGAGCAGATGGCCGACGCCGCGCTCTTCCTCGCCTCGGACGCCGCCTCGTTCGTCAATGGCGCGATCGTGCCGGTGGACGGCGGCTGGTCGGCGGCCTGAAAAGGCGCGGGCGGGGGCCGGATTCACCGTCGGCCCCCGCCTGGCGCCCTCCGCCGTGCGGATACCTCATAAACCAGGCGTACCGCCACAAACGCCATCTGTCGGCCCGGCGACATCACGCTTCAAGATCGTTAATGCGACGCCTGGAGCATCTCGGTCAGGGGCGCGGTCGTGACCAGTGTGCTCGCCGCCTCGGCAAGCTCGTCGTCGAACGTCACCAGCGCGTCCGCCTGCAGCCGGGTCAGCGCGATGTATTCCGCCCGGTACGTGTCCGGCCAGCCGAGCGTGCGGGCGACCTCCCAGGCGACGGATTGGAGCACTCGGTCCCCGAGCAGCCGAATGCCCAGCGAACGGATGCCGTCAAGGATCTTCCTCGCCGTTCGCTCGTCGGTGTCGCCTCGGCGGACGGAGCCGTACACGAGCGCGAGTGCCTGCGATCGCAGCAACGTCGGTGCGAGCAGCGCGTGGCCCGCCGGAATCGCCGGACCGTCGGTCGCGAGCCGGATGGCCACTGGAGCGTCGATGACGAATCGTGTCATGCGAGCACCTTCGCACAGAACCGCGGAAGGCGACGGTATTCCGGCCGGCCGCCGGGTGGGGCGGCCACCGCTGCCCGGCACCGGGCGCGCGAACCTGCTGCGTCTGGCGGATGTGCTCACCGTGACTTCTCCGCTCCCTTCGGGGAGCGGAGAAGTCACGGCATCCACGAAAGCCCGACCGGTTCACTTCCGTCGTAGCCTGAATCTCGCACGTGATGGACAGGAGGTTGAGGTGGCCGAGACGACGCCGACCGAGACGACGGTGGCTGAGGTGATGGCCGAACTGGCCGCGCTCGAGGACCCGAAGACACGCGAGGTGAACGAGAGACACGGCGACGATCACGGTGTGAACCTCGGCAAGCTGCGCGCGCTCGCGAAGCGGTTGAAGACGCAGCAGGACCTCGCGTGCCGGCTCTGGGAGACGGGTGACACCGCGGCGAGACTGCTGGCGATCCTGATCTGCCGCCCGAAGGCGTTCGAGCGTGACGAGCTGGACGTCATGGTGCGCGAGGCGCGCATCCCCAAGGTGCACGACTGGCTCGTGAACTACGTGGTGAAGAAGAACCCGCACGCCGAAGAGCTGCGCCCGACCTGGTCCGCCGATCCGGATCCGGTGGTCGCGAGCGCCGGCTGGGCGCTGACCGCCGAACGCGTGGCCAAGAAGCCCGCGGGACTTGACCTCGCGGGACTGCTCGACGTCATCGAGGCGGAGATGAAAGACGCCCAGGATCGCCTGCAGTGGGCGATGAACCACTGCCTGGCTCAGATCGGCATCGAGCACGCCGAGCACCGCGCCCGTGCCATCGACATCGGTGAGCGCCTGGAGGTGCTCAAGGACTACCCGACTTCCCCGGGCTGCACGTCTCCGTTCGCGCCCGTCTGGATCACCGAGATGGTGCGCCGACAGCACGACAAGACGTGACTCGTTCGGTGAGCCGGCGGCGGCGGACAAGGGCGGCGGCGATGGCGACGAAGGATGTGAAGTGAACCCGTCCGGGTTTGATGGACGGCTGCCTGCCGGATCTCTGCTGTCGTGACGGAGGCGTGACGGTAGTGGGGTGACGCGTCCCGCGGCACCTGCAGCGAACGGTTCCGCAGTGCTCCCTCTGTTCGTACCGCTTGCCTGATTCTCGGGTTCTCGAGGCCGGTACGCCTTCCCTTCACGTCGACGCGCGATGGATGACGTGCGGCTGGAACGCGGGAGGTGACACGCGTGGCCTACCGCCTGACAGGCTTGCCACAACCGCTTCCGCGAGGGAGCGGCCCATCTTCTCCAGGTCGAAGGCGATCGTGCTGAGCGGTGGATCGGCCACCTGGGCGAGGGGGATGTCGTCGGCGCCCACGATCGCCAGGTCCTCGGGGGCGGTGAGCTTGGCGCGGCGCATGCCCGCCAGGAGGGAGATCGCGACCTCGTCGTTGTAGGCGCACACGGCTGTCACGGATTCTCGCCGCCATCGCCGCGCGGCGCGTGCCATGACGGCTGTGTCGAATTTGGTGTCGAGCGCCACCGGTGGGTCGATGCCGGCTTGTGCGCAGGCGTCGGCGACCCCGAGGAACCGGTCGTCGGCGATCTTGCGGAGCAGCTTGTGCTCGGGCATGGCGTAACCGATGCGCCGGTGGCCCAGGCCGATGAGGTGCTCGGCTTGGAGGTGACCCATCTGCCGCATGGTGGGGTGGGCCTCCACTTCGGTGGTGAAGACGATGGTGGCGCCCGCCCGGCGGAGAGTGCGTGCGGTGTCGTCGTCGATCGGTTCCAGGCTGGCGACCACCGAGGCGTCGACGGCGGCGCACACATCGGGAAGGGCCTGCCCCGGGGCTCCTGCGAGGTGTGTGACGAGGGTCAGGCCCGCGTCGGCCAGCGAGGCGGCGAACTGCTCGACGAAGCGGCCGATGCTGGGGCCGATCGACAGGTGCGGGATGGAGAGCAGGATGACGTCGCTGCGCCCGGCGGCCAGCGACCGGGCCGATCCCCGCGGCCGGTAGTCGAGCTGCCTGACTGCCTCCAGGACGCGGCGCCGGGTCTCCTCGGGGATCGACTGCCCCGGGGTGTCATTGAGCACGAAGCTCACTGTCGCGCTGGACACGCTGGCCGCTCGGGCGACGTCGGCGATGGTGCTCCGCTTTGCTGGGGACGTCATAACAGCCGATCGTAGGGGAGTGCCGATGTTGCGTAGTCGTTACGGGTAGATGTCTTGAAGTCTGAACGGGATGCCGCTGTAGGTTACTAATGCGCTTAAGTGATGAACTGCAAGTTCATCCAGCCCTGACTTTACCTGGAAGGGTTCACATGGGCACTCCCCCCACCCCCCAGCTGCTCGATGAGCAGCCGTCCGGCGAACTGCCGAAGGCCCGCGCGGGCTACGTCTTCTGGATGATGGCCGCCAACTTCGGCATCTCGATGGCCTTCGTCGTCCCGTTGTCCTACTCGCTGGCCGTACGGATCGACGAGCTCGCGCCCGGCCGTGAAGAGGTGCTCGGGTATGTGACGGGCACCGCGCAGACGATCTATCTCGTCCTCAGCCCCCTGCTCGGCCTCTGGAGCGACCGCACCCGCTCCCGCCTCGGCCGTCGCCGCCCCTTCCTGATCGCCGGCGGCCTCCTGGGCCTGGTGTCACTGATCGCCGTCGCGGTCGCGCCGAACCTGCTCCTCGTGGGGGCCTGCTGGATTCTCACACTGCTCGGCTGGGCGACCGCCGCGCAGGCGATCCTCAACGTGCAGGCCGATCGCATCCCCGAGGAGCAGCGCGGCAGGATCTCCGGCTTCACCGGGCTGACCGGCCAGATAGCGCCCATCATCGGCATCGGCGTCGCCTCCGCCGTCACGGGGAGCACCTTCCTCGTCTTCGTCCTGCCGGGCCTCATCGGCGCCGTGCTGCTGGCAGTCTTCGTCGTCCTCGGCAAGGAGACCGACACGCGTGACGCCGTGCACCAGACCGGCGTGTCGATGAAGACGCTGCTCTCCAGCTACGTCTTCAATCCCCGGAAATATCCGGACTTCGGGTGGAACTGGCTGGGGCGTCTGGCGTTCTTCATGGGCCTCTACTTCAACACCACCTTCACCACCTTCTTCTACGCCCAGCGCCTGGACCTGCCGGTGCGTGACGTGGCCGGTACGGTGGCCATCATCGGCGTCGTCGGCGTCGTCGCGGCGGCTCTCGGTGCGATGGGCGGCGGCTACCTGTCCGACAAGCTGCGCCGGCGGCGGATGTTCGCCCTCATCGGCGCGCTGTTCTTCGTCGTGGGCGCGGTCGTCGAGGCCTTCGCCCACTCCTTCCCCGTGCTGATGATCGGGTCCGTCCTGATGCAGCTGGCGATCGCGTTCTTCAGCGCCGTCGATCAGGCGATCGTGCTCGCTGTCCTTCCCAGCCGGGAAGAGGCCGGGCGATACATGGCCGTGGTGGCGTTCGCGCACAAGCTCCCAAGCGCGATCGCGCCGCTCATCGCGCCGTTCATCATGGCGATCGGTGCGAGTGGCGCCGTCAAGAACTACACGCTGCTCTACCTCGCGGGAGCGGTGCTGGCGCTCATCGGCGGGGTGCTGGTGTTCACCCGAGTGAAGTCGGTGCGATGAACGCCCCCTACGATCTGCGGATCGCCTCGGGTGGCGACCAGTTCCCGGTCTCGGAGGAGCGGCCGCTGCTGTCGTGGAAGCTCCCGCACGCATGGCGCGAGCAGTACGGCTACGACCTCCAGTTCCGCATCGACGGGGCCGGGCAGGTGGTGGAGAACGCCTCCTCCGCGGAACACCTGTTCGTGGCGTGGCCGCTTCCGCCGTTGCGCAGCCGGCAGTCCGTCGCGTGGCGCGTCCGCGCATATCGCGACGGGAAACCTTCGGAGTGGTCGTCCTGGCACGAGTTCGAGGCCGGCCTGCTCGATCGGGACTGGTCGGCGCGCTGGATATCCCCGCACGAGCCGGACCGCTCCCGTGCCGCCTACCTCCTCGCCGGCAGCGTGGAGTTGCGTGACGACATCGCACAGGCCCGGCTCTACTCCACCGCGCTCGGGGTCTACGAGGCGTTCGTCAACGGCGCGAGGGTCGGTACGGCAGAGCTGTCCCCAGGGTGGACCTCGTACGGCGACACGCTCCACGCCCAGGCCGCCGACGTCACGGCGCTGCTGCGCGGCGGCGTCAACGACCTGGAGATCCTGCTCTCGGACGGCTGGTACCGGGGCAGCGTCGGAACCTGGCGCAAGCGGAACTCGTGGGGCGCGACCACCGCGGCCCGGCTCCAGCTCCATGTCCGCTACGCCGACGGCACCGAAGTGATGACAGGCACGGGCGAGGGCTGGGCTTCGCGCCGCAGCGGCATCCGCATGGCCGACCTCATGGACGGGCAGACGACCAACTTCACCGCCTCACCCGACTTCCCGTGTCCCGTCCGCGTGGACGCGGTCACCGCCCCGCCGATCGCCTGGTCGCCCGCCCCGCCGGTGCGACGGGTCGAGCGGCTCGCTCCGCGTTCGGTCAAACAGCACGGCAACGGCTCGTGGATCGTGGACTTCGGCCAGAACGCGTCCGGGTGGGTCACCCTCACCGACCTGGGTCCGGCGGGCACGCGCACCGTGATCGAGTACGGTGAGCACCTGGACGCCACCGGGGATCTCACGACCGCCCACCTGGACAGCCGGCGTCCGGGCGAGGCCGCGATCCCGTTCGCGCAGCGCGACGAAGTCATCTCCTCGGGCAAGCCCGGCGAGGTGTTCGAGCCCCGGCACACGGTGCACGGATTCCGCTACGCGCGCATCTCCCGCGCCGTGGACACGGCGAACGTGGTCATGCAGGTCGTCCACACCGACCTGCGCGAGACCGCGACCTTCGCCTGCAGCGACGAGGACCTCAACCGCCTGCACGAGGCGGCCAAGTGGGGCTTCCGCGGGAACGCCGTCGACATCCCGACCGACTGCCCGACACGGGAGCGCCTCGGCTGGACGGGCGACTACCAGATCTTCGCGCCGACCGCGGCGCGCCTGTACGACGTCCACGGGTTCAGCCGGAAGTGGCTGCGATCGGTCCGCGACGACCAGCTCGACGACGGCCGCGTGGTGAATTCCTCACCGGACGCCAACCGGCTGAAGACCCACGACGATCCGATGGCCAACGCGATCACCGGCTCCGCGGGCTGGGGCGACGCCGTCGTCCTCGTCCCGTGGGTGCTCTACGAGACCTACGGGGACGCGGCCGTCCTCGCCGAGAACTGGCCGGCGATGCGGAGGTGGGTCGAGTGGGCGCTCGCGACCGCGCGCAACGCCCGGCACCCGTCCCGCGTCGAGCGTTCGGCCGAGCCATACCCGCACGAGGAGTTCGTCTGGGACGGCTCCTTCCACTGGGGGGAGTGGCTGGAGCCGAAGAAGCGCGCCGCCGACGGGTCCCTCATCGACCCCGTGATGAGCGACCCCATGGCGTGGTACACGGCGGACAAGGGCGAGGTCGGCACCGCCTACCTGTTCCGTTCCGTCCACATCCTCGCCTCCGTGGCGGACGTGCTGGGGCACGCCGAAGACACGGCCCGCTACCGCGGGACGGCGGAGAAGGTACGGCAGGCGTGGCAGAGGGAGTTCCTGGACGCCGAGGGCCGGACCAAGGCCGGCACGCAGGCCGGCTACGTGCGCGCCCTGGCCTTCGATCTCGTGCCGGCGGACCGGCGTGAGAAGGCGGCCCGGCACCTCGTGGACCTGATCGACGCCGCCGACGGCCACCTCGGCACGGGCTTCCTCTCGACGGCGGACCTGCTTCCCGTGCTGGCCGATTCCGGCTACCCCGACGTTGCGTACTCGGTGCTCCACCAGCGGACCTCCCCGTCGTGGCTGGGCATGCTCGACCGGGGCGCGACGACCATCTGGGAGGACTGGGACGGTGTGTCCGACGACGGCACTGCCACCGCCTCTCTCAACCACTACAGCAAGGGCGCGGTCATCCGCTTCCTGCACACTCATACCCTCGGCCTCAAGCAGGCGCCCGGCTCCGCCGGGTGGAAGTCCTTCATCGTGGAGCCCGTGCTCAACGAGGCGGTCACCTGGGCCAGTGGCACGTTCGACAGCCCGCAGGGGCGGATCGCCGTCGAATGGCGCGTCGAGGGCGATGTCCTGCGCATCTCGGTCGACGTGCCCGGAGGCTCCGAGGCGCTGGTCCGATTCCCGGACGGCACAGCCGTACGCACAGGTCCGGGACGCTTTTCCCAAGGATTGGAGATCATGAATGTCCACCGCTGACGTGTCGAGCAAGTCCCTGACCGAGCTGATCTCGTTGACGGGACGGCGGGCGGTCGTGACCGGAGGGGGCCGGGGGCTGGGCAAGGCGATTGCGTCGAGGCTGGCCGAGGCGGGAGCCGACCTGCTGATCGGCGACATCGACGAGGAGCTTGCCGTGAGCGCCGCCAAGCAGATCGCTGACAGCCATGGTGTGCGCGCGATCGGTGTCGCCATGGACGTGGCTGACGCCGGGTCGGTCGCCGCGGCGGCGGACCGTGCGGTGGCCGAGCTCGGCGGCCTGGAGATCTGGGTGAACAACGCGGGCATCTTTCCCAGCGTCCCCCTGCTGGAGATGACCGACGAGACGTGGGACCGGGTTTTCGCCGTGAACGCCCGCGGCGTCTTCCTCGGTGCCCGCGAGGCCGCCCGGCGCATGGCGAGCGGCGTCATCGTGAACATCATCTCGACCGCGGGTTTCCGGGGGAGCGCCCCGGGTCTGGCAGCCTACGTCGGATCGAAACACGCTGTCCGCGGGCTCACGCGCGAGCTGGCCCTCGAACTCGCGCCGGGGGGAATCCGCGTGCTCGGAGTCGCCCCGAGCTTCGTGCCCACGGAAGGCAACATGATGATGGCCGCCACCGTGATGACCGGCGACACCCCGCCGACCGGCCTCATGCTCGACAGCCCGATCGGACGGGTCGGCGTGCCCGATGACATCGCGCGCGTCGTGCTGTTCTGCGTATCGGATCTGGCGACCTTCATGACCGGCAGCACGCTGCTCGCCGACGGCGGCGACACCGCATGACCGGGTCCCGCGGCCTGGACGGCATCCAGGGGGGCAGAGCAAGGAAGCCGGAAAGGGGCCAACCGCGGGTCAGCAACCCTGTCCATACCTGTGGTGTGACTGTTCGGTACGGCCCTCTTTCTTCGTTCGGCGCGGTCAAGAACCTCCACGGTGCGCGGGTGCCGGCGTACACCTCTGTGTGCGGAGACGAGTACGAGTAGGTAGAGGTGCAGATGCCAGTGCCGGTGAGGTGGGTTTCGGGCTCACCGGCACTGGTCCGGGTCGTCATCCTCTCGGGCCGTAGGCCGACATGAGGACATGCACGCTGATGAGGACGACGATCCAGACCATGGCGCGCCTGGTCGGCGGGGGGCCGCCGCGCAGCAGCGAAATACCCAGGGGGATGAAGGCGACGCAGAGGCCGCCCACGGCGATGAAGGACTGTGGTTCGGTGCCTTTGAGCGTCCCGAGCGCGAGCGCTGACATCAGGCCGAGCGCGATCGAACGGCCCAGCCCCAGGGCGCCGGAGCGGTAGGCGCCGATGGCCAGCACGACCCAGCCGAAGAAGGCCGGCCCGGACATGGACCTGAACGGATGCCAGACCGTATCCCGCCATGCCAGGTAGTAGCCGTCGATGCCGGTGAGCATGGTCGGCAGGCCGAGGCTGTCGGTCAGGTGAAAGGCCAGGTGATCGGTGCCGAACTGGAAGGTCCGGGTGAACAGGCCAACGATCACCAGGCAACCGCCCCACAGTCCCCACAGCGGGTTGGTGGCGGCGATCCTCTGCGCCAGCGTCATGACCGCCGGCCACAGCAGCACGAACCCGAAGGCGAAGCAGACGTAGGCGGCGGTGATGAGGGCGGGATGCTGAGTGTAGGCGACGAGCTGATGAGGGACGAAGTAGTGGAACGGGGAACGTAGGAGAGTCCCGGCCATGATCAGGGTGGGACCGGCAATCAGCGAGACGGCGCTCACCCATCGGCCGGGAAACGGGGGTTGGCGGTCCAGGTTGGCGGCGACGTTGGCGGCCCGCCGGTCCGCGCCGGTCCGCCACCATCGCGTGACGCGCCCGCGAAGATCAATGTTCATGGATTGCTGCCCCATCATGTCCGTGTCGGTGCGCCCGGACCGGTATGCCGGGGCACACCAGCATGGTGAGGGGCGATGCAGGGGGCGCGCGTCTGGCTCGGGTCGCATCTTGGTGGGCAGGCACGAGCAGGTGGTGCGACCCCAGGCGGATGCGGATGTCCGACCGTGGGCAGATGCCGCATGATCCGGTGAGGCGATAGCTTTCCGCCATGGAATGGGCTGGATGGCGGCTCGATGGAAAGAGCGTCGCCGACGCGGTGACGGCGGTCGCCGTGGCGCTGATCATCAGATACGCCATCGTCGATCCGCCGGGGCCGTCGTCGCACTGGCCCGCCTGGTCGGCCTGGCCGGTGGCGGCGGTCGTGAGCTTTCCGGCCGGGCTCCGGCGGCGCCGGCCGCGGGCCATGCTCGCCCTCGCGTGTGCCACGGCCGCGGCGGCGACCATGACCGGGGTCGTCGCGGCGGGCGCGATCTGGCTGACTTTCACACCGACCGTGCTCGTGCTGTACCTGGTGGCCACCACCGCCTCGATCGCGTGGTCGTCGGCGGGCCTGGCGGTCTGCCTGCTCGCCGAGGTGACCGCGGTCCTGGTCTTCTACGCGCGGGTGTTGCCCGGCCTCGAGCCCGCGGCGGCCCCCAGCGAGATACCGCCGGCCTGGCCGATCGAGATCGGTATGATCACCGTCCTGCTGGCCGCCGCGTGGGCCGTCGGGACGGTCGTCCGCTGGAAGCGGGAGACCACCGCCCGCCTCGTCCGCCACCTCGCCGAAGCCGCGGTGACCGACGAGCGCAGGCGCATCGCCCGGGAACTGCACGACGTCATCGGCCACAGCATGAGCCTGATCGCCGTCAAGGCCACCGTCGCCAACCATGTCGCCGACGCCCGCCCGCAGGAGGTCCGCGCCGCGCTGACCGTCATCGAGCAGACCAGCCGGAGTACGCTGGCCGAGATCCACCGGGTGCTCGACCTGCTGCGCTCCGACGGAGATTCCCGGCAGGCCCGTCTGCCCGTGCCCGGCACGGCGGACCTGCCCGAGCTGGCCGCCCACGCCCGCTCGGCCGGGGTCGAGGTGGACCTGGCCGTCCGCGAAGAGGCCGCGTTGCCCGCCGCGGTCGCGGTGTCGGTGTACCGGATCGTGCAGCAGGCCCTGACCAACGTCGTCACCCACGCGGGGCCCACCCGCTGCTCGGTCACCGTGGACGTCGACGGACGGGAAGCCGTGATCGAAGTCGTCGACGACGGCCCCCGCCACGGCCGGCCGCCACGGGCGGACCGCGCCGGCCAGGGCGGACACGGCCTGATCGGCATGCGTGAACGGGTCAAGATGTACGGAGGAACGTTCGACGCGGGCCCTCGGCCCGAAGGAGGTTTTCGCGTGTCGGCCCGACTGCCCTACGACCCGGACGGCACCCCGGCATGAGCACCGACGACATGAGCATCGGCGCCGCCCCGCACGACCCGTCCCCGCCCGCGCAGCTCGTCCGGGTCCTGCTCGCCGAGGACCAGGTACTGATCCGCGACAGCCTCAAGGTCCTCATCGACACGGCACCGGGACTGACCGCCGTGGCCGAGGCGGGCACCGGCGCCGAAGCCGTGCTCCTGGCCCGCCGGCACCGGCCCGACGTCGTCCTCATGGACGTGCGCATGCCGGACATGGACGGCATCGAGGCGACACGGCGCATCTGCGCCGACCCCGCCTGTGCCGGCGCGCGCGTACTGATCCTCACCACGTTCGATCTGGACGAGTACGTGTACGCGTCGCTGCGGGCCGGCGCGAGCGGCTTCCTTCTCAAGAGCGCCACAGCGACCGAGCTCCTGGCCGCCATTCGCGTCGTCGCCTCCGGTGAGGCGCTGCTCGCGCCCACCGTCACCCGCCGGCTCATCACCGAATTCCTGCACGGCCCTTACCCCGCCCCGGCCACGAGAGACCTCAACGGCATCACCCAGCGCGAGCGCGAGGTGCTCACCCTCATCGGAAAGGGAATGTCCAACTCCGAGATCGCCGAGCACCTGCACCTCACCGTCGGCACGGTCAAGACCCACATCAGCCGCCTCCTGGCCAAGCTGCAGGCCCGCGACCGAGCCCAGCTCGTCATCGCCGCCTACGAAGGCGGGCTCATCACCAACCCGGACGGCCGCCGGTAACCGATCGGCCCCTGTTCGAACGGCAGCCCTGCCTCCACACTCGAAGTCGTACGCCGACAGTGCTCGCCGCCAACCGCCGGACCCTGCCGGAGGCGGGCCTCAACGCCGGTGGGGACGGCGGCGAGCGGTGGAGTCCCGCTCCACGAGCCTGACCGGCAGGGTCATCAACCGGCCCGGACGTGAAAGCACGGCGGTGACCGCCGCCCTGCCCTGAGCACGGAGCGGAGCTGCGACGGTGGTCAGGGGCGGGGTGACGATCCGGGCGGGGAAGACGTTGTCGAAGCCGACCACGCTGACCTCGGCGGGCACGCACACCCCGCTCGCCTGCAGGGCGAGGAGGACACCGATGGCGAGCAGGTCGTTGTAGGCGATCACGGCGGTGGGCAGCTCGCGCAGCAGTTCGGCCGTCGCCGCTCGGCCGCCTTCCGGCGTGGGGGTGAAGGGGCCGATGCGCCGCACCCGCAGGCTCAGGTCGGCAGCGGCCTCGCGCAGGTAGCGCCAGCGCATGCCGTCGGCCCAGGAGGCCTCCGGCCCGGCGACGTAGGTCAGGGCGCGGTGGCCGAGGTCGTACAGATGCCGTACGGCCAGGTGCATGCCGTACGCGTTGTCGTGCACGATGCCGGGCACGTCGGTGACCACCCGGTTGAGCAGGATCGTGGGCCGCTGCTTGGCGGCCACGCGGATGGCCGAGTCCGACATCCTGGTGCCGGCCAGGATGACGCCGTCGACTCCCGGCAGCGCCCGCTCCAGGCTGTGGCGCTCCAGCCGGTCGGACTCCTGGGCGTCGATGAGGAGCAGCACGTAACCGGCTTCGGCGGCGGCGGACTCCGCGCCGCGGATGATCTCCCCGTAGACCGGGTTGGTCACGTCGGAGACCACCAGCGCGAGCATGTTGGTGCGGCCGGTGGGCAGTGCGGCGGCCAGCGGGTTGACGCGGTAGCCCAGCTCGGCGGCGACCCTGCGGATACGTTCCGCGGTGGCGGCGTTGACCCTGCCCGGCCGGGAGAAGGCCCGCGAGACGGTGGAGGCGGCCACTCCGGCCGCCCTGGCCACGTCGTAGATCGTCGGCGGCTTCTCGCTCACGTTTGACAGTAGGCGATCTGGGCGGCCAGGTGACCCGCGCCGTAGCCGTTGTCGATGTTGACCACGGCGACGCCGGGTGCGCAGGCGTTGAGCATGGACAGCAGGGGAGCCAGGCCGCCGAAGGCCGCGCCGTAGCCGACCGAGGTCGGCACGGCCACCACCGGCGCGCTGATCAGCCCTGCCACCACGCTCGGCAGCGCGCCGTCCATCCCGGCCGCCACCACCACGACCCGGGCGCCGCGCAGCAGGTCGAGCCGGTCCAGCACCCGGTGCAGCCCCGCCACGCCCACGTCCACCACCAGCTCGCACTCGCGGCCGAGGTAACGGGCGGTCAGCTCGGCCTCGCGGGCCACCGGCAGGTCGGAGGTGCCGGCCGCCAGCACGACCACCCGCCCGCCCGACGGCTCGGGCGGCTCGGGCGGCCAGGCCAGCAGCCGGGCGTCCTGCTCGTACCGCGCGTCGGGCAGTTCTTCCAGCACGGCCCGCGCGTGCGCGGCGGCGGCGCGGGTGAAGAGCGTGACCGCGTCCCCCCTGAGCTGGGCGGCGATCGCGCGGACCTGCTCCGGGGTTTTGCCCTCGCAGTAGACCGCCTCGGGATAGCCCCGGCGTGCCGCCCGATCGTGGTCGAGCCGGGCGAAAGAGGCGGGTGCCTGCCACCTGTCAGCCACGCCGTACCTCCACCAGCGGCAGCGTGAACGCGCCCGACTGGATGCCCGCCAGATCGACGGTGACCATGCGGAAACCCGCCTGCCGTACCGAGGACAACACCCGCTCGCGCAGCTCGCCCGCGATCGACGGGATGTCGGCGACGGGCACCTCGATCCGGGCGACCTCGCCGTGATGGCGGACCCGGCAGTCACCCAGGCCCAGTTCGCGCAGGGCGTGCTCGGCCTGCTCGATCTGGCGCAGCTTCTCGGGCGTGACTTCCTCGAAGTGCGGGATGCGCGAGGCCAGGCAGGGAGCGGCGGGTTTGTCGGCACAGGGCAGGCCCAGGGCGGTGGCGACGCGGCGGACGGCCGCCTTGTCCAGCCCGGCGTCGGCCAGCGGCCGCAGCACCCGGTGGTCGGCGGCGGCGCGGCTGCCGGGCCGGTCGGGCCGGCGCACGTCGTCGGCGTTCTCGCCGTAGGCGATCGCGGACAGCCCCAGGCCGGCCGCGGAGATCCGGGTGAACAGCTCGTCCTTGCAGTGGAAACAGCGGTCCGGGCCGTTGGCGCGGTAGGCGGGCAGGTCGCCCTCGTGGGTGGTCACCTCGACCACCTCGGCGCCGATGTGCGCGGCGACGTCGTGGGCGGCCGCGCGCTCGTCGGCGGCCAGGCTCGGCGACACCCCCAGGATCGCCGCGACCCGGCGGGTGCCCAGCTCGCGGACGGCGAGCGCCAGTAGGACCGAGGAGTCGACGCCTCCGGAGAAGGCCACGCCGAGCCGTCCTTCGATCCGCAGCAGGGCGCCCACCCGGTCGGCGAGCGCGGCCTCCGGGCCGGTCAGTGTCGGGAGCACGTTTCCTCCAGGTGGGAAGGGACCGGCTCGCCGGGTGCGAGCCGGGCCGTGCGGGCGGCCGCCAGGGCCGCGTCCAGCACCGCGCGGACCGCGAGCCCTTCCTGTACGGCGAGGCGCGCGGCGTCCTCGAACTCCGGCGTGGCCTGGACGATCACCCCGTCGCGGTGGCCGACCTTGACGGGGAGCCGGGCGCCGAGGACGTCCACGTGCGCCCAGCCGCGTTCCAGCGGGGTCTTGCGGACGGCGCGCTCGCGCACGCCGAGCGTCGTGGTCAGCCGGAAGATCGCCGAACGCAGCGGGTCCGCCTGCCCGGGGGAGGCCAGGACGCACAGGGTGTGGGCGGGGCGGCCCTTCTTCATCACGATGGGCACCAGCCAGGCGTCGGCCGCGCCCGCTTCCAGGAGGGAGGTCAGGACCGTCGGCCATATCCGGGGATCAAGATCGTCGATGTTGGCCTCCAGGACGATCGCGTCCTCCGGCTGATCGCCTTCAACGCCCAGCAGGACGCGCACGACGTTGGGGCGGCCGGGGACGTCCCGCCCGCCCGCGCCGATCCCGGTGGCCTCCAGCCGCATCGGCGGCAGCTCGGCGCACTCGCGGGCCAGCGCGGTGACCAGGGCCATGCCGGTGGGGGTGGCCAGCTCGCCCTCGCCGCCCGCGAGGATCCGCCATCCGGCGGCGAGTTCGGCCACGGCCGGGACGGGGACCGGGAGCTCCCCGTGGGCGGTCCGCACCCGGCCCGACCCGACCGCCACCGGACCCGCGCTCAGCTCGCTCACGCCCAGATCGTGCAGGGCTGTGCAGACCCCGACCACGTCGGCGATCGAGTCCCAGGCGCCGACCTCGTGGAAATGGACCTGGGCGACCGGGACGCCGTGGACCCGGGCCTCGGCGTGCGCCAGCCGCTCGAACACCGCCAGGGCGTCACCGCGTACCCGGCCGGGAAGCGTGGTACGGCTGATGAGCTCGCGGATGTCGTCCCAGGTCCGGGGGTGGTGCCGGTCGGTGCTCTCCACCTGGAGGTGGGTGGCGCGTAGCCCGGCGCGGGTGACCTGGCGTGGCGTCAGCCGTACCTCGTCCGGGATGACCGCCGCCACAGCGGCGCGGACAGCCTCCAGGCGGGCGCCCGCATCCAGCAGCGCGGCCAGGAGCATGTCCCCGGCGACCCCGGCCGAGGCGTCGATCCAGGCGCGTCTCATGACCGCAACCGGTAGAGGACCTCGCCCGCCTGGGGCACCACGAAGGTGTCCGGATCGGCGGCGAGCGCGTCCGGATCAACGTGCGCAGGGTCGAGGTAGCCGAGGTTGGCCTGCCGTACCACGTGCTCGGGGATGGCGGTGGCGAGGGTGACGCGGACCCGGCAGCGCTCGCCGTGTTCCGGCGAGTAGGTGCCCGCGCCGCGCAGGTGGGTGGAGTGAGCCAGGACGCCCCAGTGCAGGTGCTTGAAGCGGTCCCACTGCCGGGTGAAGTAGTCGCGGCAGTGGTAGCCGATCTCCTCGATCTCCGGGTGCATCTCGGAGATCGAGGAGATGTGCGGGGCGTAGAGGATGACCTCGCCGCCGTCGGCGACCACGGGTTCGAGCTTGTAGAAGCCCTTGGCCCCCGTCCACATGTCTTGATATTTCGTCGGAAGGATGGAGACGACACGTTTGACTGGCGCGTCCAGGTAGCGGACATGCGCCTCCGCGGAGACCCCGGCCGCCGCCGCCCACGCCCGCTCCGGCGTGCCGTACGCGATCGAATGGAGCTCGTCCGATCCCGAGCGGACCACCAGGCAGAACGCCAGCCTCCTGCTCGGGATCAGCGAGGCGGCCTCGTCTATCAGGGCGCGGACCGGGGTGATGCCGCGCGTACCGATGATCTCCGAGCTGGTGATCAGCGCGCCGAGCCAGTGCGACAGGTCGATGACGTCGGCACCCGCGACACCGGGGAAGAAGTACTTGTTCCCACCGGAGAAGCCGACCACCTCGTGCGGGAAGACCGGCCCGAGGACCAGCGCGACATCGTGTTCCACCACCGCACGGTTGATCCGCACGTCCACCTCGTGCCGCAGCAGCCCGTTCGACAGCTCACCGATCCGGTCGGCGGAGATGGTGCCGAGCGAGACGAACGTGGACGGCTCCCACCAGGCGTGGTTGATCGCGTGAATGCCCGGGGCCGGCTCGGTGTCCGTCATCGGGGCGTGGGTGCCCAGCGCGATGAGCACGGTCAGGCGGCCGACCCGGCCCTCCAGCGCGTCACGGACGGCGGTGAGCAGCAGGGGGAGCGGGCAGCTCCGGGTCCCGTCGGGGACCACCACGCACACGCTGCGGCCGTCGAGATCCTCGGCGGCGAGCCGCTCGGCCACGAAGCGCCGCACCTGTTCGTCGGTGAGGACGACGCCGGGCCCGCCGATCTGTGTCGTCATGACCGCAGCCGACCACACCGGCGGCCCTCCTCGCAAACCGGCGGGACAACTCATGGCAACCGATTGCCACCGCCTCCACGCGGCGCCGAGCATGCGCACATGCGCCTTCGACCCCACGATGATCGGCTGCTGCCCCCCGATCCTGCGGTGCGCGCGATCGCCCGCCGCCTGTACGGTGCCGTCCGGGAGCTGCCCATCCTCTCCCCGCACGGCCACGTCGATCCCCGGTTGCTGCTGGAAGACGCGCCGTTCGCCGATCCGGCCAGCCTGCTGATCTCACCCGACCACTACGTCACCCGCCTGCTGCACGCCGGCGGCGTGCAGCTCGGCGAATCGGGCGTGGGGCAGGGGCCGCTGCCCGAGCCGCAGGCCCGGCAGGTCTGGCGGCGCCTGTGCGAGAACTGGAAGCTCTTCCGCGGCACCCCGGTCCGCTACTGGCTGGAGGCGGAGCTGGCGGAGATCTTCGGCGTCGACGAGCGGCCCTCCGCCGAGAGCGCCGACCGGATCTACGACCACCTCGCGATGCGGCTGGCCGACCCGGCCTACCGGCCCCGCGCGCTGTTCCGGCGCTTCGGCATCGAGGCGCTGGCGACCACCGACGACCCGTGCGACGACCTGTCCGCGCACCGGGCGCTGGCCGCCGACCCGGGCTGGGACGGCCGGGTCGTGCCCACCTTCCGGCCGGACCGGTACCTGGAGGCGGGGGAGGAGGGCTGGCCCGCGCTGGTGAAGCGGCTCGGCGAGGCGGCCGATGTCGATGTCGCCGACTTCTCCGGATTCGTCGGGGCTTTGGAGGCGAGACGCCGCTACTTCATCGAGCACGGCGCGAC
The DNA here is from genome assembly GCF_039534445.1 of Streptosporangium fragile. Classification (NCBI taxonomy): domain Bacteria; kingdom Bacillati; phylum Actinomycetota; class Actinomycetes; order Streptosporangiales; family Streptosporangiaceae; genus Streptosporangium; species Streptosporangium fragile. The sequence continues at coordinate 140,319 of NZ_BAAAVI010000017.1, forward strand.
CTCCGCCGACCACAGCCACGCCGACGTGCGCACCGACCCGCTGTCCCCGGCCGAGGCCGACCGCATCTACCGGGAGGCCCTGGCCGGTACGGCAGGCCGAGCCGAAACCATCGCCCTCCGCCGTCACCTGCTGCTGGAGATGGCCCGCATGTCCTGCGAGGACGGCTTGGTGATGACGCTCCATCCGGCGGTGCGGCGCAACCACCACACCCCCACCTTCCGGAGCTTCGGCTCCGACACCGGGCACGACATCCCGCTGCGTGCGGAGTTCACCGACGCGCTGCGTCCGCTGCTGGAGAGGTACGGCACGGCCGAGGGTTTCCAGCTCGTGCTGTTCACCCTGGACGAGACGGTGTTCTCGCGGGAGATCGCCCCGCTGGCCGGCTTCTACCCGTCCGTCTACGCGGGCGCGCCCTGGTGGTTCCTGGACGCCCCCGACGCCATCCGCCGCTACCGCCGCGCGGTCACCGAGACCGCCGGCTTCTCCCGCACCTCCGGCTTCGTCGACGACACCCGCGCCTTCTGCTCGATCCCGGCCCGCCATGACATGTCGCGCAGGCTGGACTGCGGCTTCCTGGCCGAGCTGGTCGCCGAGCACCGGCTGGAGGAGGACGAGGCGGCCGAGATCGCGGTGGAGCTGGTCACCGTCAACCCCCGAAAGGCCTTCAAACTGTGACGCCCCGTCGTACGGTACGCATGCTCCACCTGGGCCTCGGCGGGTTCTTCCGCGCCCACCAGGCCTGGTACACCCACCACGCCTCCGACCGGTGGGGGATCGCGGCCTTCAGCAACCGCAGCACTGCCCTGGCGGCGCGGCTCACGGCCCGGGCCGGACTCTACACCCTGATCACCCGGGCGCCCGACGGCGACCGGAGCGAGGTCGTCGAGTCCCTGGTCGCCGCCCATCCGGGCGGTGACCACGCCGCATGGCTGGACTACTGGCGGCAGCCGGAGCTCGCCGTCGTCACGTTGACAGTCACCGAGGCGGGCTACGCCCACGCGACCCCGGATGATGTCGGGACGCTCCGCGCCGACCCCCGGGCGCCGGTCGCCACGGCCGCCGCCCGGCTGCTGGCCGGGCTCGTGGCCCGCCGGGAGGCCGGGCACGGGCCGGTGGCGATCGTGCCGTGCGACAATCTGCCGGGCAACGGCGAGCTGACCGAGCGGGTGATCGCCGAGCTCGCCGAGGCGACGGGACACTCCGCCGCGGCGCGGCACGCCGCCTACGTTTCCACGATGGTGGACCGGATCACGCCCTATCCCACCGAGGAGGACCCGACCGCGGTGGTCACCGAGCCGTTCACCGAGTGGGTGCTGGCCGGCGACTTCCCCGCGGGCAGGCCGGCCTGGGAGGAGGCGGGCGCCCGGTTCGTCGCCGACGTCACGCCGTACGAGGACCGCAAGCTGCGGCTGCTCAACGGCGCGCACTCCATGCTCGCCTACGCCGGCCCCCCGCGCGGGCACGGGACCGTGGCCGAGGCCGTCGCCGACCCGGTCTGCCGTGCCTGGCTGGCGCAGTGGTGGGAGGAAGCCTCCCGCGGCCTCGACTTCCCCGAAGCCGAGCTGGCCGCCTATCGCGACGCCCTGCTGGAGCGCTTCGCGAACCCGAGGATCAGGCACACCCTCGCCAAGATCGCCGAGAACGGCCTGCAGAAGATCACCACCCGGGTGCTGCCCGTCCTCAGGGCCGAACGCGAGCGTGGCAGGCTCCCCGAGGGCGCGATCCGCATCCTCGCCGCCTGGCTGCTGCACTGCCCGCAGGCGGCGCTCGCGGATCTCGGCCTGGCCGACGACGGCGAGCTGGTCGCGGCGGTCGCCAGGCATTCACGGGAGCTCGGGTGACCAAGGAGATCGTCGCCGCCCTGGACCGGGCGCGGCCCGTGACGTGCGTCCGCATCACCGGCGGTGCCTTCCGCGCGCCGCTCCGGCGGCGGGCGGTGGGCGCGATGATCGACCGGCCGGCGGTGTTCGTCTCCGGCTCCGAGGGCACCGCGCTCGGAGCCGCCGCGCTCGGCCCGCACGCCCTCGGGCGCGCTCCCGACCTCGCGGCGGCTCCGTCGCTTCTCGGCCCCGCCTGAGGACCTACTCGGCCAGTGTGATGGCCGCGGCGGGGCAGACGGCCGCGGCCTCGCGGACCAGCGCGTGCTGGTCCGCGCCGGGCTCAGCGTCCAGCAGGATGACGATGCCGTCGTCGTCGCGCTGGTCGAACACCTCCGGCGCGATCAGCACGCACTGTCCGGCGCCGCAGCACTTGTCCTCGTCAACAGTGATCTTCATGTCAGCTCCTCACCAGCGGACCGGCAGCGTGCGCAGGCCACCGACGGCCAGCCCTTCGACCCGCTCCAGCTCCGCCACCGGCACGGCCAGCTCCA
>NZ_BAAAVI010000018.1:0-137605 GCF_039534445.1 Streptosporangium fragile
GCACTTTTCGCGCAGCTCGGCCCATTCCGCGGGCGGGTCCAGCGCGGCGTCGTTGAGGATCGGATAGCTCAGGACCTGCTCACTCTGGCTCATTCGGCTTCTCCTTGTGGATGGATGGTCGCTCGCCTGCCCGCAGGCGGGCGGGCGGCTGCTCTCCGCCCCCTCGCGGTACAGCGCGGCGAAGCGGTGCTTGTTCCGGGTCGCCTTCGGCGATGGTCACCTCGGCAGCCGGCGTGGGGGTCAGGCCGGTGGCGATGACCACGGCGCCGCCCCGGAACACGCGGCCGGAAGCGGTCCGGCGTCCGGCAGCGTCAGCCGGCCCTGGTGGCCGAGCCGCCGCAGCGCCTCCGCCGTGCTCAGCCCGGCGGCCGAGGCGCCGACGACCGGGATGCCGTCGGGTGAGGTCACGAGGCGTCGCCCGGCTGGAGAGCGGCGGCTCGGCCCGGACCTGTTCGCATGTGTCGTGATCCCTTCGGTCGTCCCGCCCCGCCACGCTACCTTACATCTGCAAGATAACTTACATGTGTAAGCAGAAGGTAGGCTGACACGCGTGGCCACGACCAAACACAGCAACACCCCATCGGGTGACCGGCGCGTGCGCCGCACGCGAGCGGCCCTGGCACGCGCGCTGATCCAGCTCGTCGAGGAGCGGGACCTGTCCCGGATCAGCGTGTCCGACGTCGCCGAACGCGCCGGGGTGAGCCGCACGGCCTTCTACGACCACTACCGGAACGTCCACGAGCTGGCCGAGGCCGCCTGCACCGCGATGATCGACGACTTGATCCAGTCCCTGCCCACGCCGGACACGGACGTGAAGACCCTCGCGCCGGAGGCGACCAAGTCGCTCCAGGCCTTCTTCACCAGCCTCGCCGAGCACGCCGGGCTCTATCGCAGCCTGCTGGGGCCGCAGGGCAGCGCACACGTCGCCGACCACATCCGCCGCCGCAGCACCGCCACCATCCACGACCGCCTCCGCCGGGCCGCCGCCGGAGGCGATCTCCCGCAGTACGCCGGCTCGCCACGCGACATTCCGCACGACGTTCCCGCCGCGTTCACCGCCGGGGCGCTGCTGGGCGTGGCCAACGACTGGCTGCAACGCGGATGCCCGCGGTCTCCGGCCGAGATGGCCGCCTTGACCTGGCCCCTCTTCAGCGCGCTCTACCGCCTCGACACCGGCACCCACACCTGAGGGCGGGCCCGGAACATCACTTCACGCCCGGCGGGCCGCCCCTCCTGCCCTTCTCACCGGTTCGCCGAAGGCGCCCGGTAGCCCGGTACGCAGCCGCCCGGCGCGTTCGTTCCCCGAGGAACGCAGCAGCGGGAGGAGCTGACACGGGCGCCCCGCGTCCCGCTGCCGGCGCGGGGCATGCGGAGACGGGTCCGTAGGGGGACGGGGCGATACGGAGACGGGCCGGGCCCGGTCACCCTGAGGCGACCGGGCCCGGCCCGTGTGCCGGACAGACCGGTGTCAGGAGGCGGGCGTGACCACCCGGTCGCCGGGCGAACCGGCCGGCCCCACGGCCGGCAGCGCGCCGTCGGCCACCACGCGCCGGTACCAGTGGGCGCTGTCCTTCCAGACGCGCCGCAGCGTCGCCCGGTCGATGTACACGATTCCGAAACGCTTGGCGTATCCGCGCGCCCATTCGAAGTTGTCCATCAGCGACCAGACGAAGTAGCCGCGCACGTCGGCACCGGCGTCGATCGCGTCGGCGACGGCGGTCAGGTGACGGTGCAGGTAGTCGATCCGCCGCTCGTCGCGGACGCGGCCGTCCCCGTCGAGGACGTCGGCGAAGGCGGCCCCGTTCTCGGTGATCATCAGCGGCAGGCCGGGGTGGTCGTGGTGCAGCCGCAGGAGCAGCTCCGTCAGGCCGGTCTCGTCGATGTTCCAGCCCATCTCGGTGTACGGGCCGGGCTGCTGGACGAACTCGACGTCGTCGCAGGCGATCCAGGGGGAGGCGGCGCCGTCGGCGTGCCCGTCGGCGGTCACCTTCGGGCTCGCCCCGTCCCACTGGCGGACCAGGACCGGGTTGTAGTAGTTGACGCCGAGCAGGTCCAGGGGCGCGGCCGCGGTCGCCTCGTCGCCGTCGCGGACGAAGGACCAGTCGGTGACGGCGGCGGTGTCGTCGATGAGGTCCCGCGGGTAGGCGCCGTCGAGCATCGGGCCGAGGAAGGCCCGGTTGGCGAGCGCGTCGATGCGTCGTACCGCGTCGGCGTCCCGCTCGGACACGCCCCGCACGTGGTGCAGGTTGAGGGTGACCGAGACCAGGGCGGCCGGGTCGGCCACGTCGCGCAGCGCCCGGACGGCGAGGCCGTGCCCGAGGTTGAGGTGGTGGACGGCGGCCAGCGCCGCGGCGGGTTCGGTCCGGCCCGGGGCGTGCACGCCGGAGGCGTAGCCGAGGTAGGCCGAGCACCACGGCTCGTTGAGGGTGATCCAGGTGTGGACGCGGTCGCCGAGGGCCTCGCCCATCCGGTGCGCGTACTCGCCGAACCGCAGGGCGGTGTCGCGGTGCGGCCAGCCGCCGGCGTCCTCCAGTTCCTGCGGCAGGTCCCAGTGGTAGAGCGTCGCCACCGGGGCGATGCCCCGCGCCAGCAGCCCGTCGACCAGCGCCGAGTAGAAGCCGAGGCCGCGCTGGTTGATCCGGTCGCGGCCGCCGGGCAGCACCCGGGACCAGGAGATGGAGAACCGGTAGGCCCCGACGCCCAGCCCGGCGAGGATGTCCAGGTCCTCCTCCAGCCGGTGGTAGTGGTCGCAGGCGACGTCGCCGGTGTCACCGTTGTCCACCAGGCCGGGGGTGTGGGAGAAGGTGTCCCAGATCGACGGGCCGCGGCCGTCCTCGGCGGCGGCGCCCTCGACCTGGTAGGCGGCGGTGGCCGTGCCCCACAGGAAGTTCTGCGGGAAGGCCCGGGGCGTTGATGACATGGGGGTCACTCCTTGGGGGTGAGGACGATCTCGATGTGGTCGGTACCGGGGGCGGCGGCGATCAGCGTGCCGGCGGGGGTGGGCCCGGGCCGGCCGCCGTCGGCGTGGCCGGCCCCGTCCGTCCCGGCGAGCAGCAGGTTCCAGTTCGCCGGGGCGCCTTCCACGCGGCGGGCCCGCACGCGGTCGCCGGAGCGGGACACCTCGAACACGGCGCCCACGCCGCCGTCGGCGGTGGGCACGGTGACCGTGCGGCGGGCGCCGTCGGCGAGCCGGTAGACGTTCAGGGTGACGCCGTCGGCGTAGTCGTAGTCGGGCCGGTCGGTGCGGGCCCCCGTCGCCAGCACCGCCCCGGGCCGCACCAGCAGCGGCAGGCTGTCGAAGCCGTGCCGCTCGGTGCGCCAGCCGGGACCGGTAACCGCGCCGCCGTCCAGCAGCCGGGTCCAGGTGCCTTCCGGCACGTAGTAGGAGACCTCGCCGCCCGCCGACAGGACGGGGGCCACCAGCAGGTCCGGCCCCAGCATGTACTGGGCGTCGAGGTGGTCGCAGCCGCGGTCGGCCGGGAACTCCAGTTGCATCGCCCGCATCATCGGCATGCCCTCCCGGGTCGCCTGGATCGCGGCGGCGTACAGGTAGGGCATCAGGCGGGCCTTGAGCCGGGTGAAGGAGCGCAGCACCTCGACGGACTCCTCGTCGAAGAGCCAGGGAACCCGGTAGGAGCGGCTGCCGTGCAACCGGCTGTGCGACGACAGCAGGCCGAAGGCGATCCAGCGTTTGAAGACCGCGGGGTCCGGGCGCCCCTCGAACCCGCCGATGTCGTGGCTCCAGAAGCCGAAGCCGGCCATGCCCAGGGAGAGCCCGCCGCGCAGGCTCTCGGCCATCGCCTCGAAGGACGACTCGCAGTCGCCGCCCCAGTGCACCGGGAGCCGCTGGCCGCCGACGGTGGCCGCGCGGGCGAACAGCACGGCCTCCCCGGGCCCCCGGCGCTCGGTCAGCACGTCGTGGACGGTCTGGTTGTAGAGCAGGCTGTAGTAGTTGTGCATCCGCTCGGGGTCGGCGCCGTCGGCCCAGACCACGTCGGTGGGCACGCGCTCGCCGAAGTCGGTCTTGAAGGCGTCCACCCCGATGTCGAGCAGCGCGCGCAGCTTGCCGGCGTACCACTCGCGGGCCTCGGGGCGGGTGAAGTCCACCAGCGCCCGGCCGGCCTGCCAGTGGTCGTCCTGCCAGACGCGGCCGTCCGGGCGGCGCAGCAGGTACCCCGCCGCCGCCCCCTCCCCGAACAGCGGCGAGGCCTGCGCGATGTAGGGGTTGATCCAGACGCAGATCCGCAGGCCGCGCTCCTTGAGCCGGCGGAGCATGCCCGCCGGGTCGGGGAACACGTCGGGGTCCCATTCGAAGTCGCACCAGCGGAACTGGCGCATCCAGAAGCAGTCGAAGTGGAACACGCTCAGCGGCAGGTCCCGTTCCGCCATGCCGTCGACGAAGGACGTCACGGTCGCCTCGTCGTAGTCGGTGGTGAAGGAGGTGGACAGCCACAGGCCGAACGACCACGCCGGCGGGAGCGCCGGGCGGCCGGTCAGCGCGGTGTAGCGGCGCAGGATCTCCGCGGGCGTCGGGCCGTGGATGACCAGGTACTCCAGGTCGTGCCCCTCGACGCTGAACTGGACCCGCGACACCGTCTCCGAGCCGACCTCGAAGGAGACCCGGCCGGGGTGGTTGACGAAGATTCCGTAACCGCGGTTGGTGATGTAGAAGGGGATGTTCTTGTAGGCGATCTCGCTGCTGGTGCCGCCGTCCTCGTTCCAGATGTCGACGGACTGCCCGTTGCGCACCAGCGCGCCGAACCGCTCGCCCAGCCCGTAGACGAGCTCCCCGGCCGACAGGTGCAGCTGCTCGACCATGAAGTGCCGGTCGTCGGCGTCGTGCACGATGCCCAGGCACTTCGGGCCGCTGCGCGTGAGCTCCCGCCCGTCCGCGCTGAAGGACATCTCCCAGGGGTCGTCCCGGCGCAGCCTGACCTGCAGCGCGCCGCTGGTGAGGACGGCCTCGTCACCGTCGATGTCGATCTTCACCGGCGGGGCGTCCGGGTCGTCGCGCACCGTGAACGCGGGGGCGTCCGGCACCGACCCGGCGAAGTGCACCGTGCGGACGCGGATCACGTCCGGCATCGGGGACGACACGTCGACCCGCAGGACCGGGCCGTCGATGGTGTTGCCGCGACGGGTGATGGGCCTGGTGGGGGCCAGCACCCGGAGCGTGCCGGCGTCCGCGGTCACGTCGTGGGCCGCGGTGGCGTACTCGCCCCGCACGCCGGGACGCATCCGCCAGTAGCCGTCTTTGAACTTCATGTCCTTCCGTTCCGTTGAGTCGTTGGCGGCGGGGGGGCGGGGTCACCCCTTGAGGCCGCCGGCCACGAGGTCGAGGCGCCAGAAGCGCTGGAGGAAGAGGAACAGCGCGATGATCGGGATGATCGAGAGCAGCGAGCCGCTGATCACCAGGCTGTACAGGGCGGGCTGCGAGGCGCCCCGGTTGAGCAGCGAGTAGAGCCCGACGGTGAGCGGGAATTTGTTGTCGTCGGCCAGCATGATGTACGGCAGCAGGAAGTTGTTCCAGATCGAGATGAACTGCAGCAGGAAGACGGTGACCAGGCCCGGCGTCATGATCGGGACCGCGACCGACCACAGCAGCCGGAACTCGCCGGCCCCGTCGACCCGGCCGGCCTCCAGGATCTCGTCGGGGACGGCGGCCGCGGCGTAGATCCGGCACAGGTAGATGCTGTACGGGCTGATCACGCTGGGCAGGATGACCGACCAGTAGGTGCCGACCAGGCCCATCTCGGACAGCAGCAGGTACTGCGGGATGGCGAGGGTGATCTGCGGGACGAGCACCCCGGCCAGCAGCGCCCCGAAGATCAGCCGCTGCCCGGCGAAGCGGTACTTGGCCAGGGCGTAGCCGGCCGCCGCGGACACGACGACGGTCAGGAACGCGCCGCCGCCGGCGTAGATGAGGCTGTTGAGCATCCACAGCCAGAACCGGCCGTCGCCGTAGTCGTCGAGCGCGGCGATGTTGCCGGTGAAGCCGCCGTTGAAGCTCGGCCATCCGGAGAAGGTGCTGAACAGCTCCTCGGGGCCCTTGGTGGCCGCGAACACCACCCACAGCAGGGGCAGCACGGCGTACAGCCCGCCGAGCGCCAGGACGAGCGTGGGCACGATCTTCGGCCGGGTGGCCCGGCGGGAGGCGCGGGCCGGCGCCGGGGAGCCGGTCGCCGGACCGGCCGCGGGGGCGGGCGGGGCCTGCCGGACGCTCATTCGCCGCTCCTCGCGTTGCGGATCCGGAACACGGCGAGCGCGGCCAGCGACAGCAGCACGGTCGCGGCGGCCAGCAGCACCGAGCTGGCGGCGCCCAGGTGGATGTCGTTGTCCACGAACGCCTGCTGGTAGATGCGCATCAGCGGTACCCAGTCCTGGGTGATGGTGTTGGTCATCGGCCGCAGCGTGGCCGGCTCGCTGAAGACCTGGAGCATGCCGATCAGGGTGAACACCGAGGTCATGACGAGCGACGAGCGCAGCAGCGGGATCTTGATCCTGAGGGCGATCTGCCACTCGGGCGCCCCGTCGAGGCGGGCGGCCTCGTACAGCTCCTTGGGGATCGCCCGCAGGGTCGTGTAGAGCACCACCATGTTGAACCCGACCGATCCCCAGATCGCGATGTTGGCGACCGAGAAGAAGATCGACGTGTCGCCGAAGAAGTCGGGCGTCGGCAGGCCGATCGCGTTCAGCGCGGCGTGGATCGGGCTGACCGCCGGCAGGTAGATGAATCCCCACAGCAGGCTGGCGATGACGCCGGGCACCGCGTAGGGCAGGAAGATCGTGATCCGCGAGTAGCGCTTGCCCGCGACTCTGGGCGCGTCGAGCAGCAGGGCGAACAGCAGGGCCAGGCCCATGGTGGCCGGCACCATGATCAGGCCGTAGCCGAGCATGTGCCGCATCGCCGAGAACAGCGCGGAGTCCCGTATCGCGTCGAGGTAGTTCTCCAGGCCGATGAACACCTCGGTGCGGATGCCCAGGCCGGCGCCCCGCACCCGCATGGCGTGCAGGCTCAGCCAGACCGCGTACCCGATCGGCACCAGGATGAAGACGACGAACAGCGCGACGGCCGGCGCCGTCATCACGTAGGGCGCGACGGCCGACGCGCGCCGCCGCCGGCCCCCGGGCGGTGCGGGCTTGTCGTTGACAGTGGTCATTGATCCATATCCGTTCCGCGGCCCGGCCGGCGCGGCGCACCTCCCGGAGCGCTCCGGGGGATGCGCCTGGCCGGCGGGGGCCGTCTCAGCCGCCGACGACCTGGTAACCCTGCTTCTTCAGATCCGCGACGCTCTCCTGCTGCACCTGGGCGGCGACGGCGGCGAGGTCGGACTTGTCGCGTACCGCCTTCGGCATCAGGTTCTCGAAGGCGCCGTAGGTGACGTTGGTGTTCGGGCCCCAGCTGCTGAACCCGCGCGCGGTCTGCGCGATCTTCGCGGCCGACGCGTAGTAGTCGGTCTGGGCGGCCATGAACTTCGGTGCGGCGCCGAGCCCGTCGGAGGACTGGCCGGCGGTGGCCGCGGGGTAGAGGCCGATCTCGACGAGCAGCTTCAGGGCCTCGGGGTCGCTGTTCAGCCACCTGGCGAACTTCGCGGCCTGGGCCTTCTGCTTGGAGGAGGCGCTGACCGCGGTGGACGAGCCGCCCCAGAACCCGGTGAACTGCTCTCCCGCGTTCCACTGCGGCAGCGGCGCCATCCGCCACTTGCCCTTGCCGGACGGGGCGACGCCCGCGAGCACACCGGCGCCCCAGACCGCGCTGGGCCAGGCGATGATGGTGCCGTCGTTCATCTGGCTGTTCCACTGCGGGGTGTACATCGGGTCACCCAGGACCGCGCCCGAGCCGACCAGCTCCCCCCAGAAGGAAAGCATCTTGCGGGTGGCGGGGTCGTCGATGGCGACCTTCCACGCGCCGTTCTCGTTGGCCCACCAGCTCGCCCCGGCCTGCTGGGCGAAACCGGCCAGCCAGCCGGCGTCGCCCGGCGAGAACGTGGTCAGGTAGCGCTTGGAGTCCTTCCCGCGGACCGTCTCGGCGAGCGCGCCGAACTCCTCCCACGTGGTGGGCACCGACAGGCCCATCTTCTCGAAGACGTCGGCCCGGTAGAAGAGCATCATCGGGCCCACGTCCTGGGGGATCGCGTAGGTGGCGCCGCCGAAGGAGGTCAGGTTCCAGGTCCCCTCCGCGAAGGCGGACGTGACCGGGGCGATCGCGCTGCTGAGGTCCTGCAGGGCGTTGTTGGTGATCAGGGTCGGCAGCGCCTGGTACTCCGCCTGCACGACGTCGGGCGCGTTGCCCGCCTTGACCGCGGTGAGGAACTTGGCGGTCAGCTCGTCACCGGCGGCCTGGCCGCTGAGCGTGACCTTCTGGGTGGGGTTCTTCTCGTTCCACAGGTCCACCACCCGCTGGATGTTCTCCGCCCAGGCCCAGAAGGTGAGGGCGGCCGGGGCGTTCTCGTCACCCGCGATGGGGGAGGGGGCGGCCTGGCCGGCGTCGCCGGACTCCCCGGTGTCGCCGCCGCAGGCGGAAAGGAACAGCGTCGCCGCGGACGAGACGAGGAAGGTTCTTCTGCGCATTGTGTTCTCCTTCAGCGGGGGTGAGGGGTGGGCGGTGCGTGACCCGGCGGTGCCGGGATCGGATGCGCGAAGGCGGCGAGGGCCCCGGCCCTCGCCGGTGTCAGCCGAGGGGACGCAGCGCGACGACGGCGCGCGGCGCCAGCGTCACCCGGTCGCCGGTCGCGGACCCGGTCAGCAGGTCCTCGGCGGGGTGGGGAACCGGCACGTGAACCGTGCCGGCGCCGTGGTTGAGCAGGAAGAGGACAGGGCCGCGGCGGACCGCCTCGACACCGGGCGGCAGCTCGGGCAGCGCGCCGGTCACACCCGCGTCGACCAGCGCCCGCGCGGTCAGCTCGCCCAGCGCGTCCGGCTCGGGCAGCGTCGCCACGTACCAGGCGGTTCCGGCGCCGGCCCGGTGCCGCAGCACCGCCGGCCGGCCGGCGAGATCACCCTCGGTGAAGACGGCCACCGGCTCGGCCCCCTCGGCGTCGAGCAGCTCGGTCCAGATCCGCGCGGTGAACCCGGTGCCGTCCGCCCACCGGCAGCGTACCGGCCGGTCCTCCGGGGCCGGCATCCACTCCTCGCCCGACGCGCCCAGCACCTCGCGCAGCGGCGCGGGGAAGCGGCCGGTGCGGACGTGCGAGTGCGGGTCCACGACGCCGGAGAAGGGACCGACCACGAGCACGCCGCCGCCGTGCACGTAGCGGGTCAGCGCGGCGGCGTCCCGATCGCTGATCAGGTAGAGGTTCGGCACCACGACCAGCTCGTAGGCGGTCAGGTCCGCCGAGGGCGGCACCAGGTCCACGGTCACGCCGCGCTCCCAGAGCGGGCGGTAGTACGCCAGCAGCTGGTCGGGCAGGGTGAGCCGGTCGCTGGGCCGGCCACGCTCCTCCAGCGCCCACCAGCTGGGCCAGTCGTGCACCATCGCCACCTTCGCCGGCACCGGCGTGCCGACCACGGGGTCCAGCCGGCGCAGCTCGGCGCCGTGGGCGCGGACCTCGGCGTGTATCCGGGTGTCCGGCCCGGCGTGCGGCACCATCGCCGCGTGGAACCGCTCCGACCCGAAGGTGGAGGCCCGCCACTGGAAGTAGCACAGCCCGTCCGCGCCGTGGGCCACCGCCTGCAGCGACTCCAGCCGTAGCTGCCCGGCCGGTTTGGGCAGGTTGTGCGGGCGCCAGTTGACCGCCGACGGGGACTGCTCCATCAGCAGCCAGGGCCGTCCCCCGCCCAGCGAGCGGATCAGGTCGTGGGTGAGCGCGGTGCGCGCGGGAGAGAGCGGGTCGGCCGGGTCGGGGTACCAGTCGTTGGAGACGATGTCCTCCTCCGGCGCCCACGACCAGTAGTCCACCGGCTTGAACAGGCCCATGAAGTTCGTGGTGATCGGCGTGTCCGGGGTGCGCGCCCGCAGGACGTCGCGTTCGGCGCGGTAGTGCGCGAGCAGCGCGTCCGAGCTGAACCGGGAGAAGTCCAGCCGCTGGGTGGGGTTCACGATGTAGGGCGCGCGCCGCGGGGTGACGATCTCGTCCCAGTCGCTGTAGCGCTGGCTCCAGAAGGTGGTGCCCCACGCGTCGTTCAGCGTGCCCAGGTCCCCGTAGCGCTCCCGGAGCCAGGTCCGGAACGCCGCCGCGGAGTCGTCGCAGTGGCAGACCTGGCCGTACTCGTTGCCGACGTGCCACAGCGCCAGCGCCGGGTGCCCGGCGTAGCGGTCGGCGAGGTCGGTCACGAGGGCCAGGGCCCGCTCGCGGTAGACCGGGGACGAGGGGCAGAACTGGTTGCGGGAGCCGTACCAGAGCCGGTGCCCGGACTCGTCGACGGGCAGGGTCTGCGGCCAGCGGTGGCCGAGCCACGGCGGCGGCGAGGCGGTGGGGGTGGCCAGGTCCACCGCGATCCCGGCCGAGCCGAGCAGGTCGAGCACCCGGTCCAGCCAGCCGAAGTCCCGCGCGCCCGGTTCCGGCTCGATCCGCGCCCAGCTGAACACGCCGACGGTGACCAGGTTGACCCCGGCCGCCTGCATCAGTTCGACGTCCTCGACCCAGACGTGCTCGGGCCACTGCTCGGGGTTGTAGTCCCCGCCGAAGAGCAGCCCGCGCCCGGCGGTGAGAGTGTGCATCCCCAGCCGGGGCGGCGGGGAGTCCTTCGTGGGCTGTTCCGTCACCGTCATGTCCCTGTCCTGTCGATGGTTCGGTCGTCGCGCTCGCCCGGCGCCGGGGGCGGGCCGGAGCTGTCCCCGACCACCAGCCGGCACGGCACCAGGCGCTGCTGGGGAGGGTCGTCGCCGTCGGCCTGCAACCGGTCGATCAGCATCCGCGCCCCGAGCCGGCCCAGCTCGCCGCTGGGTGGCTCCAGCGTGGTGAGCCGGGGGTGGAACATCTCCGCCACCCTGGCCGAGGACAGCACCAGGATCAGCGTCAGGTCCTGCGGGATCCGCCAGCCCCGCGCGGCGGCGGCGGCGATCACGCCGACCGCCGCAGGGTCGCTGATCACGGCCAGTGCGGTCACGTCGGGATGTTCGGCGACCAGCCGGTCGAACGCTTCCCGGCCCTCTTCGGCCGAGTCGGCGCAGAAGTCGCCGACGTACTCGACGCCGGCCCGCCGCGTGGCCGCCGCGAACTCCTCACCGGTGCGGATGGTCGGGCCGTACTGGGCGGAGTACGCGTCCGGGGAGTGGTTGAAGAAGGCGAGCTTGCGGTGCCCGAGCGCCGCCACGTGCGCCACGGCGTTCTGGGCGGTCTGCGTGAAGTCGATGTCGGCGTAACTGATCGCCTCCGGGTTCCGGGTGCGCCCTATCATGCTGAACGGGATTCCGGCCTCCATCAGGAACTCGGTCCGCTCGTCGTCGAGGCGCACCTCCATGAGGAGCACGCCGTCGATCAGGCCCAGCCCGGTGAGGTAGCGCAGCTCCTCGACCGGGTCGGCGTTCTCCGGGGAGAGCAGCAGGTGATACCCCTGCTCGCCGGCCGCCTCGGCCGCACCGGTGGCGAACTGCATCTCGGTGAGGCCGAAACCGCTGTGCGGTGTGGGGTACAGCAGCGCCAGGATGCGGGTGCGCTTGCTCACCAGGCCCCGCGCCAGCAGGTTGGGACGGTAGCCCAGTTCGGCCGCGGCCAGCTCGATCCGTCGCTTGGTCTCCGCCGCCACCGGGCGCGTGCCGTTGAGCGCCGCGGAGACGGTGCTGATCGCGACCTGTGCTCGCTCGGCCACGTCACGTAGGGAAGTCATGCCACTCCGGCCTCGGGCTTGCGGGCGCCCGCGGGTGCCGGACGCGTTCGAAACGCTTCGATGACCCGCCCGGCGTTCGGCGGGCGGCTTGTCGAAACGTTTCGCAAACCGTAGGGTCGGGTTTACGGAGATGTCAATGGTGTTACAGGAGATGTCCTAAATGCCTTCGTGATGAAACGTGGCCGGTGCGGGAACGGCGACGCGCGGTCCCGGCCGGTCCCCGACCGGCCGCCGGCGGCGCGGGCCGCCGCGTGTGCCCTCCGCGCCGAACGAGCGTCCCGCGGCCCCCCTTGACCCGGTGACTTAACTGATTAAGGGCCGTCGCCCGGCGTGGACGCGCGGCAGACGTCCCCTGCGAAGGAGGCGGGACGGCCGCCGCCGTGGGGCCCACGGCCGTGACGGCGCCGGTGCTCTCCCGTGCTGCCCCGCGAAGCTCACGGCCGTGACGACGCCGGCGCTCCCGTGCTGCCCCGCGTGGTGAGCTGCGCCGCGGCGTCCTCGAAACCCGGGACGTGCTCACCGGCGATCAGGGACATGAGCGTGCGGGCGGCGTGGGCGCCGTAGGCGGGGATGTCGCGGCTCAGGGCGGTGAGCGGGGGCCGCACCACCTGGGAGAGGGGCGAGTCGTCCCAGGCCACGATGGACAGGTCGCCGGGGACGTCGAGCCGCAGCTCCTGTGCGACGGACAGCCCGGCCACGGCCATGATGTCGTTGTCGTAGACGATCGCGGACGGGCGGTCCGGTGCGCTGAGCAGGCGGCGGGTGGCGCGGGCGCCCTGCTCGCCGGTGTAGTCGGTGTGCACGACGACGTGGCCGTCGAGAGCCAGTTCCGCACAGGTCTCGGCGAAGGCGCGGTCGCGCAGGACCGTGTGGACGAGCTTCGGCAGCCCGGCGATCCGGGCGATGCGACGGTGGCCGAGCGCGGCGAGATACT
Organism: Streptosporangium fragile; assembly: GCF_039534445.1. Classification (NCBI taxonomy): domain Bacteria; kingdom Bacillati; phylum Actinomycetota; class Actinomycetes; order Streptosporangiales; family Streptosporangiaceae; genus Streptosporangium; species Streptosporangium fragile. The sequence goes on from NZ_BAAAVI010000018.1 coordinate 12,704, forward strand.
GGACCGTCTCGCGTACGGCCGCGCTGTCGTCCGACCAGACGGGGGTGAGCGGGCCCGACCCCGACGGGTGGCCGATCACGACGACCGGCATGCGCAGCGACTCCACCACGGCCACGCGGGGGTCGGAGAGGTGCAGGTCGACGAGGATCGCCCCGTCGATGCGCCCCTCGCCCCACCAGCGCCGGTAGAGGTCTATCTCCTCGGTGTGGTCCCTGACGACCTGGAGCATCAGGGCGTGGGACTGGGCGGACAGCTCGTCCTGGATGCCGCTGATGAGCTCCATGAAGAACGGTTCCATGCCGAGTATGCGCGCGGGCCGGCACAGGGCCAGGCCGATGGAGCGTGCGCGGGCGCCGTTCAGCGCTCGCGCGGCGCTGTTCGGACGCCAGCCGATCTCCTCGGCGATGGCCACGATCGTGGCCCGGGTCGCCTCCGACACTCCGGGCTGGCCGTTCAGCGCGTAGGAGACCGCCACCTTCGACACGCCGGCCCGCCGGGCGATGTCCGCAATCGTCGGTCGCTTCACGACCCCCTCCTGGCTGAACCGGTTATCCCCTTGAACTTTCCCGCCGCGTACCTTACTACGCCGGGAAACGCTCTCTGTCGCTGGGTCGCTGCCTGGATGTCCGGGTGGGGAGGGAAGCGGAGGAGGCCGGCGGGGCCAGGGAACGGTCGCAACGCCAACGTGTCGTTGACGTCGTTGTCATCAGCCCTCTGGATTCAGGTTCCCTTATCCGGTTAAGCAATCTCTCCGGTCAGGCATTCTCGCGGGCGGCACGGCCGGCTGCGGTTCCGGCTGCGGCCCGATCGCCGGGACCGGCGGCGTGCCCCTCCGGCACGACAGGCGCCGAACCGGCCTGCGGAGTCCCGAATGACCTGATGTCACAACAGGGCCCTCGCCGGTCGCTAGGACCCGGCGGATCCGTCCGTGCCCGTGAGGTAGGCGACGACCATCTCGCCGATCATCTTGCGATGCCTGTCCCGGTGTTCGGGCGCCGTCAGGTCGCGGCCGAACAGGGCGCCGAAGGTGTGCTGGTTGGCGATGCGGAAGAAGCAGAACGCGCTGATCATCATGTGCACGTCGACGGCGTCGGCCTCGGTGACGAAGTCGCCGGTGGCCCGGCCCGCGTCCAGGATCCGGGAGATGAGGTCGAGCACGGGGGCGCCCAGGTTCGCCAGCACCTCCGACTTGCGGATGTGCTCGGCCTGATGGATGTTCTCGATGCTGACGAGCTTGATGAAGTCACGGTGCGCGTCGTGGTGGTCGAAGGTCAGTTCCGCGAGGGTGCGGATCGCCGCGACCGGCGCCAGGTGCTCCACGTCGAGTGTGCGCTCGACGGCCCGGACCTCGGAGTAGGCCTTCTCCAGCGCGGCGATGTAGAGCTGTTCCTTGCCGCCGAAGTAGTAGTAGATCATCCGCTTGGTCGTGCTCGTGAGAGCGGCGATCTCGTCGACCCTGGCGCCGGCGTAACCGTGCCTGGCGAACTCCCGCTGGGCCACCTGGAGGATCTCCGCCCTGGTGCGGTCGGGGTCACGCTGGCGGTCCCCGGTGGCACGGGTTGCGGGCTGCGCGGACATGTGGCTCCACATGGACGACGATCCTGACGGACTCATCCTATTGCCATGTACTCACCGGTTAGTGGGGGCATGCCGGACGGCCGGCGTGACCCCGCCCGCGCCGGTCATCGCCCGGCTCCGGCGAGTCCGGCGTCGGCGATCGCGGTCGGTTTCCCGGCGAGCGTGCCACCGAGCGATACGGTGGCGGTGGACTTGCGCGTGTCGTTCCTTCCGCTCAGGCGTCGACCAGATCGGCCAGGTGGGTGAGCATCCGTCCGGCGTCCGGCTCGCGGCCGGTGAAGAGGCGGAAGGCGTGGGCGGCCTGGAAGACCACCATGCCTCCGCCGTCGAGGGTCCGGCAGCCGAGCGCCCGTGCGTGGCGGAGCAGTTCCGTCTCCAGCGGGCGGTAGACCACGTCGGCGACCCACAGCGCCGGATGGAGCAGGCCGGCGGCCAGGGGCAGCCCGGGGTGCGCGGCCATGCCGGTGGGCGTCACGTTGACCAGGCCGTCCGCCCGGGGCAGCAGCCCGGCCAGCTCGTCCGTGCCCGCGGCCAGGGCGCGTCCGGCGCCGAACCGGCGTGCCAGCTCGGCGGCCAGCGAGACGGCCCGGCCGGGCTGGGAGTCGACGAGGGTGATCCGGTCGGCGCCGAGGGTCAGCAGCGCGTGGGCGACCGCGGCGCCCGCGCCGCCCGCCCCGAGCTGCACGATCCGGCGCGTCGGCGCGTCGGGCAGTCCCCGGGCGAACGACTGGGCGAACCCCGTCCAGTCGGTGTTGTGCCCGATGGTGCGGTCCCCGTCGAAGACGACGGTGTTGACGGCGCCGAGCATCGCGGCGTCCGGCGAGAGCTCGTCCAGGTGCTCGATGACCGTCTGCTTGCACGGGTGGGTGATGTTGAGCCCGGTGTAGCCCAGCCGCCGCGCCGTACGCACGAGATCGCCGGCCGCCTCCGCGTCCAGCCCGAGATCGGCGAGGTCGATGAGGCGGTAGACGTAGCGAAGGCCGTGGAAGTCCGCCTCGCGCTCGTGCAGAGCGGGGCTGAGCGAGGGGCCGACGCCCGAACCGATCAGCCCGACCAGGTAGGAGGTCATCGATCTTTGTTCTCCAGGAGATGGGACAGGTGGGTCAGGGCCAGGACGTAGCCGTGCGCGCCCGCGCCGCAGATCACGGCGTCGGCGGCCTCGGAGACGAACGACGTGCGGCGGTACGCCTCGCGGCGGTGGATGTTGGTCAGGTGCACCTCGACGATCGGTATGCCCGCGGCGGCCAGGGCGTCACGCAGGGCGACCGAGGTGTGCGTGTAGCCCGCCGCGTTGATCACGATGCCGTGCGCGTGCCGCCCGGCCTCCTGCACGGTGTCGATGAGCACGCCTTCGTGGTTGCTCTGCCGGAAGTCGACCAGCAGGCCGTGCTCCTCGCCGGTGGTCCTGCACAGGGTCTCGATCTCGTCCAGCGTGGTGGCGCCGTACAGTTCCGGCTCGCGCCGGCCGAGCAGGTTGAGGTTGGGGCCGTTGACGACCAGCACGCGGGCACCGGTGGCGCGGGACATTGACCCTCCTGAATATACGAACCAGTACGTTAGTTTTGTGGCCCGACGGGTCGGCCCCGCAAGACCCGCAGGCAAAGCCCCAGGCAAGGCCCCCAGGCAAGGCCCGCAGGCCGGGGCCGTGCCCGCCGGGGATGACGGCGGGGCGCCGGCCCGGGACCATCCGGGCCGGCGTCCCGCCTCAGGCCCGCGCCGGCGCGGGCCTCATGCGCTCGTCTCGGGCCGGTGCGGGCGCGGGCCTCATGCGATCACCGCGATCCGGCCCGCGAAGCGGGGCGAGAGGGGCGGGAAGCGGTCGAGCACCCGCGGGTCGTGACCGGCGACGACCAGGTGCGGGCCGTCGGCCAGCTCCCTGATCCGGTCGAAGGCGCCGTACATGCCGGTCATGCTGTGCAGGATAGCGAAGGGCCGGTCGTCCTCGATGTTCTCGTAGAAATGGCTCGCGTCCGAGGCCAGCACCACGTGGCCGCGCGCCGTCCGCACCCGGACCACCTGCATGCCCGCGGTGTGCCCGCCGACCAGGTGGACGCTCAGCCCGGGGACGACGGGCGCGTCGCCGTCGACCAGCCGCACCCGGCCCTGCTTGTGGGCGGCCCGCAGGCGCGCCACGTCGTCCTCGCCGACCAGCCACCGCTCCCTGCGGATGCGCTCGGCCCACGGCCCGGTCCAGTAGTCGAGCTCGGACTGCTGGAGCACGTAGCATGCGGCCTCGAACTCGTGGGCGGTGCCGGTGTGGTCGTAGTGCAGGTGGGTCAGGACGACGTGGCCGACCGACTCCGCGGCCACGCCCATCTCGGCCAGCGTCCGCGCGGGCGAGGCCAGGTACTCCAGCCCTTCGACGCCGGCGGCCCGGTCGGCGTGGATTCCGGTGTCGACGAGGACCGTGTGGTGGGCGGATACCGCCAGCCAGACGTAGTACGCCGTCGGATGCGGCTCGTCCCACCGGGTGTCGTATCCGTGGAAGTGCTGGCCGCGCCGCCCGTCCCGCTGGGCGTAGCGGATCGCGTAGACGCGGAACTCGTCGTCCGGGCCGGTGTCGCTCACGTCTTCTCTCATGTCGGGTGGAAGGTGTCAGGCGGAGACGGGTGCGGGCTTGGCCCGCGCCGTGCCCGGCTTCATGCCGAGATCTTCGGTGGGAACCCGGTAGGTCTCGCGTCCGGTCGCCACGGCGACCACGTTGACCAGGCACAGCGCGGCGGTGAAGATCGATACGCCGAGCCAGCTCTCCTTGCCCGTCCCGGCGATCGCGGTCGCGATGGTGGGGGCGAAGCCGGCGATCGCGAAGCCGATCTGGGTGCCGATCGCCATGCCGGACAGGCGCACCCGCGTGCTGAACATCTCCCCGTAGAACGAGGGCCAGACCCCGCTGGTCGCGCTGTGCACGATGCCGAACATGACGATCCCGGAGAGGAAGACCAGCATGTAGTCGCCGGTCGAGATCGACCACAGGTAGGCGAACATCAACGCGGCGCAGCCCAGGGAGCCGCCGATGAACACCGGCTTGCGCCCGACCTTGTCCGAGAGCGCCCCCCACAGCGGGATCGTGAGCACGGCCCCGACGTTGGCCAGGACACCGACCCAGAGCATGGGCGCGCGCTCCAGCCCGATCGTGTTGACGGCGTAGGACAGCGCGTGGACCGTGAAGATCGTGCTCACCGACGCGATGACCGCGGCCACGACCACGCGCAGGACGTCGGCCCAGTGGGTCCTGAACAGCACGGCGAGCGGCATCTTGGCGACGGCGTTGGCCGCGACCTCCTGCTCGAACGCCGGCGTCTCCTCCAGCGTGCGGCGGATGACGAACCCGGCCACCGCGACGACGATGCTGAGCCAGAACGGCACCCGCCAGCCCCAGGAGAGCAGCTGCTCCTCGGGGAGGGCGGCGATGGGGAGGAAGATCCCCGTCGCGATGATCTGGCCGGCCTGGGTGCCGTTGAGGGTGAAGCTGGTGTAGTAGGCGCGCCGGTGCGGCGGGGCGTGTTCGAGTGTCATCGAGTTCGCCCCGGCCTGCTCGCCGGCCACCGAGAAGCCCTGCAGCAGCCGGAGGACGACCAGCAGCACCGGGGCGAGCACCCCGACCTGGTCGTAGGTGGGCAGGCAGCCGACGAGGAACGTGGACAGGCCCATCAGCACCAGGGTGAAGACCAGGACCTTCTTGCGGCCGTACTTGTCGCCGACGTGCCCGAGGACGAACGCGCCGACGGGGCGGGCCAGGTAACCCACCCCGAACGTCGCCAGCGCCAGCAGGGTCCCGGTCGCGGGGTCGGACGCGGGAAAGAAGATCTTGCTGAACACCAGCGCCGCGGCGGTGCCGTAGATGAAGAAGTCGTAGTACTCCAGCGCACTCCCGATCCAGGCGGCGAGCGCGGCCTTGCGGGGCTTGCCCTGCGCGGCGGGGGCGGCCGCGCCGGGGTCGGCTGGATGTGCGGTCACGGCGGTTCTCCTCTGTGAATGCTCCGATGCGTGGACAGCGAGACGATCGGTATCGCGGGTCGGCCGCCTGCTCGATGCCGCTTGTCACAGTATGAGCAGGTCAGAACCGGCGGGGTCGGGCGCCGGGGGAACGGGGTGCCGTTCGGGCGCTCGGGTGCTCGGGCGGGAGAGTCTCCCGCCCGGGCGGATCGCTCGGACGGATCCGCGCCACCGGGTTACGAACCGGTCGGTCGGTCATGGGCGGCGGCGGATCTCGCCGGTGAGATTCGCCGCCCGCCGATCGTCGGCGCCACGCTCCGCGTTCGCGATCGCGGGGTGCCGATCACGGAGCGCCTCCTGTTTCGAGGGCCCGTGCGGTAGAAGCTAACTCACTAGTTCGTACATTACAAGAGTGTTTCCTGCCGGTTCTCGGAGATTGCCGTGACGTCTCGGTGCCGGTCGCCGGTGTCCTTGAGGAGTACGTCCGAAATATTGGGGACGTAGCTGGGAGACCGAAATGTCACATTAATGGGGGAGAGTGGCGGCATCTGTCCGGAACGAGGGGCACGGTCGGTGCATGAGGTGGGATAGCAAAGCCATAGGCGCCAACCTGCGAGAGCGCCTGCAGCGGCTGGCTTTCATGGCGCCGTCGATCACCCAGTGCGCCGTGGCGGCCGCGATCGCCTGGATCGCGGCCAAGGATCTGCTCGGCCACAGCCGCCCCTTCTTCGCCCCGATCGCCGTGGTGATCTGCATCGGCATCGCCCTCGGCCGGCGGCTGCGCAGGCTGGCCGAGCTGGTCGTCGGCGTCAGCCTGGGGGTCGGGGTCGGCGACCTGCTCATCTCCCGGATCGGCTCCGGCCCCTGGCAGATCGCCCTCGTCGTGGCCCTGGCCATGGCGGCCGCCGTCCTGGTGGACAGCGGATCCCTCATCGTGCTCCAGGCGGGCTCCTCCGCGGTGCTGGTCGCGACCCTGCTGCCGCCCACCGGCACGGGCGGGCTGGACCGGATGGTCGACGCCCTGGTCGGCGGGGTGCTCGGCATCGCCGCCGTCGCCCTGCTGCCCGCCAGCCCCGCCGCCATCGTCCACCGCCACGCCGCCGCCGTGCTGGAAGCCCTGGCCGCCGCGCTCGGCGGTACCGCGGAGGCCGTCGAGCGGTCCGATCCGGACCGCGCCGTCGACGTGCTGGAAGAGGCCAGGGACACCCAGAAAGCGGTGGAGGAGTTCCGCGACGCGCTGAGGACCGGCAAGGAGATCACGGCCATCTCCCCCCTGCGCCGCAGGTGGCGCGAGCGACTCCTGCGGTACGAGAAGGCCGGCGCACCCGTCGACCACGCGCTCAGGAACACCAGGGTCCTCACCCGCCGGACCATCGTGGCGCTGCGGGAGAAGGAGACGCCGCCGCCCACCCTGTCCCGGGCGCTTCACGCACTCGCCGAGGCCGCCCTGCTCCTGCGCGACGAACTGGCCGCCGGGCGCGACCCGGCCGCGGCCAGGACGGCGGTCCTCGACGTGGCCCGCCACCTGAGCGGCGACGCCTCGGGCAGGTCGGGATTCTCCGCCGACGCCATGACCGCGCAGCTGCGGTCCATCATCGTCGACCTGCTCCAGGCCACCGGCACCGACCGCGACACGGCCGTCGCGGCCCTTCCCCCGCGCAACACCCCGGCGGACTGACCGGGAGCGGACCGGAGCACCGCCCCCCCGGCCGGCCCGGCGCGCCGGCGACCCCGCGCCACCGCGGGCGCCTCCCGGCCAAGGAGTGGCAAATCCGTGCTCCGCGGGACATCGGCCGCTGTCTGCCGTACCTGCGCGCTTCTACGGTGAGTGAAAGCGGCGTGGATGGTGAGGCATGAGGCTGACCGGGCGGGAATGGTGGGCGCTGATCCACGGCATGGTGCTGGGCGGGCTGTTCCTGCTGGCCTTCGCCGGTGGGTTGGCGGAACTGTACGGTCTCCGGCCGCGGATGGCGACCGAGCAGGGCCTTCAGGCACGGATACGCCGCCTGAAGATCGGTACGGCCGCGATGGCGGTGGTCACCTGGCTGACCGACATCACGGGCACGTGGATCGTCTACCCGTGGTACCGGAACCCCGCCCCCGGCAGTCCCAGATCGCGGTTGCTGGCGTCCGAGAGCACCGCGGGCTGGCACGAGTTCGCGATGGAGTGGAAGGAGCACATCGCATGGATCAGCCCGATCCTCGCGACGGCGGTGGTGTTCATCGTCTTCTCCCTCGGCGCCGACCTCGTCCACCACGAACGGGCACGCCGGACCGCGATGACGCTGCTCGTCCTGGCCTTCGCCTCCGCCGCGGTGGCCGGGCTGCTGGGCGCGCTGATCACCAAGGCCGCGCCGGTCACATGAGACAGGGAGGTGCGCGATGACGGCCAAGCCCGATTCCGGGCGGCGGATCCATGACGCGCCCAAGCCGGAAGGCCCGATCGCCGCGGCGGTCCTCGCCGCCGGGGCGGGCTCGGCCGCGCTGGGCCTGCTGACCACGCTCGCGGAGGCCAGCGCCACCGTCAGGGAGTGGCTGACCTGGAGCGACGCGGTCGGCCCGCTGTCGGGCAAGACGACCGCCGCCGTGGTGGTGTGGCTGGCGGCCTGGCTGGTGCTGCACCTGCGCATGCGCACCGGCGCGTATGAGACCCGCCGGGCACTGGCCGTCGCCCTGGTCCTGATCGGACTGGGCGTGCTGGGCACCTTCCCGGTCTTCTTCCAGCGGTTCGGCTGATCCGGCACCGTCCCGGCCCCGTAGGAGGTCTTGGCGGGGTTCATGGCGGACCTCCCGGTGGCGGGGTCGCGACGCGGCCCGGGATAAGCGGTCGGTGGGGTGCCCGGAGGCGTGCAGCGTGGTCAGGCGCCGCCGGTACTCCTCCTCGTCGATCTCGCCGCGTGCGAACCGTTCGGCGAGCAGCCGCTCGGGCGTGGGCCGGGCCGGGGAGTGAGGTCTTCACGCGGGCGGGCCCGCGGCGCCGGGAGGGTCATCCGCGGGTTCCCGCCGGGTGGTGTGCGGATCCCGCGGGCCGGTAGCCGCGGACGTAGTCGACCGTGAACTCCTTGGGATAGGGGTGCTCCCGTTCCGGTGCCTCCCCCGCCCCGGGGAACTCGTAGATGTTGAGCATGAGCTGCATCGGGTAGCGCGGCGACTGGTGGACCGTCCTGACGTGCCGGCCGTCGACGAAGAAGGAGACGCGGCGGGGTGTCCACTCGGCGGCGTAGACGTGGAACGCGCGGGCGTCGATGGGCAGGGTCTCCACGGTGAAGTCGTCGGCGATCGCCGGGTCGCCGAAGGGGTGCAGGCCCATGCCGATCCGGATGGCGTCCGGCCGGACGTCCCGGCCGAAGATCTCGCAGACGCAGATCTCAGCCGACCGCTCGGGCTCGTCCTCGTAGCCGATCAGCCACAGCGCGGCCATGGTCCGCGGGTCGTCGATCACTTTGGCGCGCATCTCGATCAGGCCGTACCGGGGGGTGTAGAGCCTGACGTTGCGTTGCGCCTCACGGACGATCGCGCCGGAGCCGCGCCCGTGCTGCCCGACGGGGCTGCCCACCGGGCCGGCGAAGACACCGGTCTGCAGGGACGAGACCCGGAGTCCTCCTTCCAGGTCGGGGCACCACGGCGGCTGGTCCTCCTCGATCAGCAGGCGTAGCCGGCCGCCGCCGACCCGGTAGCGGGCCGCGGAGGCGGCACGGGTGGTCCACTGCGGCAGGTAGTGGGCGACCCATCGGCTCTCGTCGAGGCGGTCGCCCTCGAAAGTGTCCTCGAACTCCAGCTCGTAGCCGTCCTTCGTGACCGGGTCGAGCGTGCCGAGCCGGTTTTCGTCGGTCTTCCGCAAGGTCCCTTCCCTTCCTCGTCGCCCGGCCGGGGCCGCTCGCCGCGCCGGCGACCGGGGTGGCCTTCCCGCTGCGTGGCGCCCGGGAGACCCCGGCGCCGGGACCCCGCCGGAACCGGGTACCTCCACCACGACATCATTACCGTAGCAGTTTCATTCATGACGATTCTCGTCGTGCCGTCACCCCTCGCCCGCGGATCGTAGGCTGCCACCATGCCCACCTCCACGGCCGGCGGCAGTCCGCTGGCGCCCTCTCCGGCCGCCGAGCTGGTGCTCGCCTTCGTCAACACGCGGGCGCTGCGCGGTGAGCGGGAACGCCTGGCCGACGCCGCGTCCTTCCGCGGCTGGCTCGTGGACGCGGCCCTGGCGGATCCGGGGGACCGGGTCACCGACGCCGACGTCGCCGCGGCCCGCGAGCTGCGAGACGCCCTGATCGGCATCCTGCTCTCCCACGCCGGCGCCCCCGTCCGCGACGACGACGTCTCACGTCTGCGGCGCTTCGGCGAACTCCACCCGGTCCACCCCGTCGTCGGCGCCTCCGGCGCGGCACTGGTCCCCGCCGGGGCGGGAGTCGCGGGCGCCTTCGCCGGGGTGCTCGCCGCCGCCGCCGAACTGGCGTTCCGCGGCACCTGGAGCCGCGTGAAGGCGTGCCGCAACCCGCCCTGCCGGCTCGGTTACTACGACCGCTCGCGCAACCAGGCCGCGATGTACTGCGAGGCCCGCACGTGCGGCGCCCAGATGGCGGCGCGCGCGTACCGCGCCAGGAGCAGGGCGGCTCGCTGAGGCGTCGGAGGACGGCCGGGTGACGGTGAAGGCCACCGTCCCGGCGGCGGGCCGGCGGGCCGGCCGTTCACGCCGGCGAAAGCCCATGCCCGCGGTGGGGAACGGCGCGGGCCGGGCAGGCCGCTGTCAAGTCGGTCCAGGCGGTGTCAACCGGCGTGAAAGCGCCCGACCGTACAACCGGCCGGGGGCCGCGTCGGCGCGGATGAGGACGAGGACGTCCGGCGTCCCGCGCCGGGGCGCCCCGCTTGCGAAGGTCCGGCGAACGGTGGGTCTCACGAGCGGGGCAGGGCGGAGGCCGCGTCGTGCAGGTAGCGCCGCAGGGTCGACGCCTCCCGGGGCAGGACTCCGGGGTCGTCGTCCGGGACGAACTCGATCGACGCGTCGATCCGTCTCCGCGTCGACGCGACCATGCCCAGGGCTTCCCGCCACAGCGCCTCGCGGTGGTCGAGCGGCCGGCGCTCGCGGGGCGTCGGCCACCAGCTGAACACGTGCACCGCGTGCACGCGATCGAGCACGGCGCCGAGGCCGGCCAGGGCCTCGGCGTCGGGCATCCCGTTCGGCGGCTGCCAGTAGGTCCGCAGCCCGGGGACGTCGTCGAGCATCGATCGAGCCGACTCGACGTCGTCGGTGAGGGTGTCGGCGTGGAACTCGGTCGCGATCACGATGTCCCCCGCGCTGTCGACGCACCGCCTCAGAGCGTCCAGGATCCTCCGGCGGCCGGCCGGGGTCACCGCCGCCGACGCCGTGTTCCCCGCCCAGACCCTGATGCGCGGGGCCCGGAGGGCGCGCGCCGCGGCGAGAACCTGACGCCACACCCGCCCGTCCTCGTCCGTGTCGGCGATGGCGCCCGCGCGGTAGTACGAGCCCAGGGCCGAGACGTCGAGGCCCGCGGCCCTGGTCGCGTCCCCCACGCGCCGCGCCGCCGCCTCGTCACCGAGCGGGATGTGGGCGTCCTGGCCCCACTCGATGGCGTCGAGACCGGCATCCGCGGCCATCCGGATGATCCGGTCGGGGGGAAGCGGCCGATAGGTGACGCTGCACATGCCCGCCGTCAAGAACGGCGGCGGCTTCCTCCGCACCGTGGATCACTCTCCCGATCGTCCCGCGTCCGTGGTCACCACCATGCTAGGGCCATCGGGGAAAACGCTTACCATAGTGCTGACCACGATGCCGCTCATGACTGCCTCCTCGGAACGGCCGCGGACGACGGCGGACAGCAGGTTACCGCCGAGCGGCCCGCGGGCCGCGGCAGACGCCGATCTTGAGGTCGTCCCGTGCTCACGCGCCCGTGTCCTCCGCCGCGTCCGCGGCACACCTCCCGGCTCGCCCGCCCGGTCCCACCCCGCGGACGTCCCCGGCGGCACAATCGTTCAAGACCGTCGCCGGCGCTCCGGTCTAGAACGTTGCCCGGAGCAGGGACGACCGAAAGGCGGGGTGGATGGACATCGGTTTCATCGGTCTCGGGCTCATGGGACAGCCCATGGCCCTCAACCTGGCCCGCGCGGGGATGCCGCTCGTCGTCTGGAACCGCACCGCCGACAGGAGCGAGACGCCGCGCGCGGCCGGCGCGGAGGTGGCGGCCGATCCCGCCGAGGTGTTCCGGCGGGCGCGCGTCGTGTTCCTCATGCTGGCCGACGGCGCCGCGATCGACTCCGTGCTGGGGCGCGGGACACCCCGGTTCGGGCAGAACGTCGCGCGGCGCGTCATCGTCCACATGGGCACGACCTCACCCGCCTACTCCTCGGCGCTGGAGGCCGACATCCTGGCCGCCGGGGGCGATTACGTCGAAGCCCCCGTCTCCGGATCGCGTGGCCCCGCCGAGGCCGGGCGGCTCGTGGCGATGCTGGCGGGCCGGCCCGCCGCCGTCGAGGAGGTCCGCCCGCTGCTGCGGCCGATGTGCCACGAGACGATCGTGTGCGGGCCGGTCCCCGCCGCGCTGCTGATGAAGCTGTCGGTCAACCTGTTCCTGATCACCATGGTGACCGGCCTGGCGGAGGCCGTGCACTTCGCCGACCGGCACGGCCTCGACCTGCGCCTGCTCCTGGACGTGCTCGGCTCCGGCCCGATGGCCAGCGACGTCTCACGCGTGAAGGCGCTCAAGCTGGTCGAACGCGACTTCACCGCTCAGGCGTCGATCGCCGACGTCCTGAAGAACAACCGGCTCATCGCCGAGGCGGCCCGGCAGTCCGGCGTCGCCGCACCGCTGCTGGACGTCTGCCACGCCCTGTTCGGCGAGACGCTCGCGCTGGGGTACGGCCGGTCGGACATGGTGACCGTCGTCCGCGCCATCGAAGCCAGAACCGGATCAACCCAGGGAGCGCAGGAATGACCACTCGCCCGATCGTGATCGTCACCGGCGGGACGCGGGGCATCGGCAGGAGCACCGTCGAACGGCTGTACGCGGACGGGTTCGGCGTCGTCTTCACGCATTCCAGTTCCGACGACGACGCCCGGGCACTGGAAACCGCCCTCGGCGGCCCCGGCGCTCCCGTCCACGGCGTCCGCGCCGACGTCACCGGGCAGGACGCCCCCCAGCGGCTGTTCGACCTCGCCGAGTCCTTCGGCGAGGTGACGGGCCTGGTGAACAACGCCGGGGTCACCGGCAGGATCGGCCCCTTCACCGACCTGACCGACGCCGACCTGCGCCGCGTCGTCGACGTGAACCTCGTGGCGCCCGTCCGGTTATGCCGCGAGGCGGCGCGGCGGTGGGCGGGGCGGGCACCTGGGGCGGCGATCGTCAACGTGTCCTCGGTCGCCGCCCGCACCGGATCACCGCACGAGTACGTCGCGTACGCCGCGACCAAGGCGGCGATCGAGACGCTGACGATCGGCCTGGCCAGGGAACTCGCCCCGGGCGGCATCCGCGTCAACGCCGTATCGCCGGGGACGGTCGACACCACCATCCACGCCCGCGCGGGGGAGCCTGGGCGGGCCCGGCGCGTCGCGGCGCGCATCCCGTGGGGGCGTCCGGGCATGCCGGAGGAGATCGCCGAGGCGGTCTCGTGGCTGATGTCGGATAAGGCGTCCTACGTCACCGGCGCCGTCCTCGACGTCACCGGCGGGCTGTGAGCGCCGGTGAGCGCGGCGAGCCACCGCGCCGGCGTGAGGCCGTAGGTCCGTTTGAACATCCGCGTCATGTGGCTCTGGTCGGCGAAGCCCGCCTCCGACGCGGCGTCGCACAACGGCACGCCGTTCGCCAGCATCCGGCGTGCCCGGTCCAGCTGCCGCATGGTGCGGAAGCGGGTGGGGCTGGTGCCGAACGCGGTCCGGAACCGGCGTGCGATCGTCCAGCGGTCCAGGCCCGAGACCTCCTCGAACTCCTCGACCGTGTGCCTGACCGCCGGATCGTCGGCGATGAGGTCCCGTACGCGTGACAGCGGCTCCAGGGCGAGCGGTGCCCGTTTCCGCGCCGGCGCGGAGGAGTGCCTCTCCAGCGCGTCCGCGACCAGGAGCGCGACCTCGAGCCGCTCGACGTCGCCCAGCGGCTCGTCGATGTCCACCAGGCACGCGGCCAGGGACGGAGGCATGTCACGGTGCCCGATGACGGGATCGGCGACGAAGGGCAGCGGCCTTCCGCCCAGCGCCTCCTGGACGAGGAACGGATCGATGTAGATGATCCGGTAGCCGAACCCCTCGTCGGTGCCCGCCGCGCCGTCATGGGTCTCGTCGGGGTGCAGGATGTGCCACTCGCCGGGCAGGCAGTGCCGCAGCTCCCCGCGGTAGCGGAACGTTTGCACGCCCTTCAGCGTCATCCCGATCGCGTACGTGTCGTGGCGGTGCGGGGAGAACGCCTCCCCGACCAGCGAGGCCTCGAGCCGCTCGATCCCCTCGGCGCCGGAGCCGAACCGCAGCCGATGTCCGGGCAGGCTCCCGCCGGCCGGCAGGTGCCGGCGCAGACTTCCGAGGTCTGGCTCTCGCCGCATCTCCCGAGGGTACAGGGGTTCCCGCAAGGCGGCGGTCGGGGCCGGGCGGCGTGTGGCCGCGCCTTGCGGGAACGCCGGTGGGCGAAGGGGGAGGGCGGCCACCGAGTACGCCCGGCTCGCCTACTGCCAGCGGAAGAAGCGGGCGGCGAGCGCACCGCCGGCCACGAGGGTCGCGGCCAGGCTCAGCAGATGCACCGGCTCGGGCGTGTTTCCCGCCCAGGCTGCGCCGACCGCCTGCATGGCGGCGCCGAAGGGAAGGACTTCGCCGACGCGGGCGACGGGCTCGGGGAGGTTCTGGGCGGAGCCGAACAGGCCTCCGGCGGCACCCATGGCGAAGAAGGCGACGAGCCCGATGGCCACGGAGGCGTTTCCGCTGGGCGCGAGGGCGGCGATGACGATGCCGAGCGCGTACATCGCGAGCGCGGCCAGGGCGGACACGCCGAGGGCGAGCCCGGGACTGCGCGGGAGGCCCGCGTCGAAAAACGCCGCCGCGGCCCCGAGAGCGAGGGCGATGCCGACCGCGGACTGGACGACGCTCGTGATGACCTGGGCGGCGAGCACCATGGCGGGGTGGGCGGGGGTGACCGCGAGGCGCTTGAGCACACCGGCCTTGCGGTAGTGGGCGAGGAAGCTGGGCATGTTCACGACCCCGATGGTGGCCACGACGGTCGTGAGGACGAGGGGCATGACGTGGACGTCGAAGACGGTGAGACCGCCGGTGCCGGGCAGGACGACGTTGCCGGGCCCGCTGACGCCGAGGCCGTTCATGACGAGGATCAGCAGGGGCAGCCCGATCGGGATGACCAGGCCGGCGGTGTCGCGGACGACCATCTTCATCTCGGCGCCGGCAAGCGCGAACCAGGCCCGGATCCCGGGCCGGGAAGGGCGCCGGACGCGGACGGTGCCGGTCATCGCCGGTCCTTCGGCTCGGCGGTGTCGGTCAGAGCGCGCCCGGTGAGGGCGAGGAAGGCGTCGTCGAGGGTGGCGCGCTCGAGCCGGGTCTCGGTGGCGACGACGCCACCGTGGACGAGCGCCGTGCTGACGGCCTGGAGCAGGTCCCCGCTTCCGGTCACGGTGACCTGCTCTCCGCTGACCTCGACCGAGGCGATCCCGTCGAGGCCCCCCAGGACGGCCGGGTCGAAGGGGGCGCTGGTCCGGAATCGCACCCGCTGGGCGAGTCGCGCCTGCGCGATCAGGCCCGCCGGGGTGCCGGAGGCGGCCACGCGGCCGCGGTCGATGAGGGTCACGCGGTCGCAGAGCCGCTCCACCTCTTCCATCAGGTGGCTGACGAGGAGGATGGTGACGCCGTCGGCGCGGAGGTTCTCGACGAGGTCCCAGATTCTCCTGCGCGCTTCCGGGTCGAGGCCGGTGGTGAGCTCGTCGAGCACGACGACGCGGGGCCGCCCCACGAGGGCGAGCGCGATCGACAGACGCTGCTGCTGACCACCGGAGAGCTTGTCGAACCGGATGCCGCGGCGCTCGCCGAGGCCGACCGCCTCGATGAGGCCGTCCGGGTCGGCGCCCTCGGCGTAGAAGCCGCGGTACAGGCGTACGAGTTCACGCACCGTGAGAGCGTTGTGCAGCGCGGCGTCCTGGAGCTGAACGCCGAGGAGCCGCCGCACCGCGCGGCGGTCCCGACGCGGATCGAGACCGCACACCCTCACCGTGCCCCGGTCGGGGCGGCGCAACCCGGCGACCGTTTCGACCGTGGTGGTCTTGCCCGCGCCGTTGCGGCCGAGCACGCCGAGGATCTGCCCCTCCTCCACGGCCAGGCTGACGTCGCTGACCGCGACGGTGTCGCCGTATCGCTTGTGCAGGTGGGTCACGTCTATGACGGGCATGATCTCCTCCTCGGTATGGCCTCCACCGTTTAGGCCCGGGGTGTGCCGTTCCGACGGTAGGAGCACCCGGCGGGCGTCCGCGCGTGCCGGTGGTCACGGTCCGCATCCATGACTTCCGGCACGGGCGCGGCGGCGGCCCCCTCCGTACGCTGGAAGGATGAAACGTCTGGAACCGGTGGTCTGGCGCGGCATGTTCGGCACGGTCGTGTGCACCGCGGTCGGCACCCCGGTCCTGCTCGCCGCGCTCCGGAACGACGGGGCCACCCTCGTCCCCGGCTCACTGTGGGCGGTCTGCTTCGCCGCGTTCCTCGCCGCGCTGGTGACCTGCACCTGGCTGACGCATCTGCTCTCCCGCCGCACGGTACTCGGCGTGTTCGCCGCGCAGGTCGCACTCGGCGCGGCGCTGGTGCTGGCGGCGCCGACCGCGGGGTGGCTGCCCATCCTGCTGGTGTTCACCTCGGCCCTCAGCGCCTTCCTCGTCGGCACCCGCACGATCGGCATGATCATCGTGCTCAACACCCTCGTCGTCGCCGCGGCCGCACGGGTGGTGACCGACGAACCCGCCGGCATCGCGCTCACCGCGCTCATCTACGCCGGACTGCAACTGGGCAGCACCTTCTCGGAGCTCGCCCAGCTCCGCGAGGCGGCCATGCGGGCCGAACTCGCCGTCGCGAACACCGAACTGCGCGCGGCCGGCGCCCTGCTCGCCCAGTCCTCGCGCGCCGAGGAGCGGCTACGGATCGCGCGGGAGCTCCACGACCTGATCGGCCACCAGCTCACCGCCCTCGCCCTGGAGCTGGAGGTCGCCGCCCACCGGAGCGTGCCCCCGGCGAGTGAGCACGTCGGCCGCGCCCGCCGGATCACCCGCGAGCTCCTCACCGACGTACGCGCGGCCGTGGGGGAGCTGCGCCGCCGAGCCCCCGAGCTGCGCGAGACCCTGAACCGGATCGTCGCCGACCTGCCCGCCCCCGACATCCGGCTGAACATCGACGCCGACGTCCAGACCGACGAGGAGCGGACAGCGGCGATCATCCGCTGCGTCCAGGAGATCATCACCAACACCATCCGCCACGCCGACGCCAGCGTGCTGCGCATCGACATCACCGCCGACCCGGGCGGCGGGCTCGTCCTCACCGCCTCGGACGACGGCACGGGAGCCGGCCGCGTCGTCGCCGGCAACGGACTCCGGGGGATATCCGAGCGCGTCGAGGCACTCGGCGGCCGGGTGCGCTTCTGGGCCGACGGCGGCTTCCACCTCTCCGCCAGCGTGCCCGCCCCATGATCCGGGTGCTCCTCGTCGACGACCAGACCCTCGTCCGCCAGGGCATTCGCAGCCTGCTCGAACTCAGCGCCGAGGTCCAGGTCGTCGCCGAAGCCGACGACGGGCTCACCGGGCTCACCGCTGCGAGGGAACACGAACCCGACGTCGTGCTCCTCGACCTGCGCATGCCCGGCCACGACGGGCTGTGGATGCTCGACGCCCTCCGCGAAGCCCGCATCGAGGTCGCCGTGCTCGTCCTGACCACCTTCGACGACGACGAACTCGTACTGCGCGCGGTGCGCGCCGGCGCGAAAGGGTACCTCCTCAAAGACGTCACCCTCGACCTGCTGGTCGGCGCCATCCGTACCCTGCACGAAGGCCGGACACTCCTCCAGCCCGCCATCACCGACCGGCTGCTCCGGGCGATCCGCGGCAACACCCTGCCCGATCCCGGCTTCCGCCCCGTGGAGTCGATCACGGACCGGGAACTCGACGTACTACGGCTCATGGCCTGCGGCTACACCAACCGTCAGATCGCCGACGCGCTCTTCCTCGCCGAGGGCACCGTCAAGAACCACGTCTCCGCGCTCCTGATCAAACTGGACGCCCGCGACCGCACCAACGCGGTCCTCCGCGCTCTCCGGTACGGCCTTCTCGGGTGATCCGAGGTGAGCGCTCACGACGGGCAGGGGGCGTTCGCGGTGGGAAACCGGAAGGCGGTGCGGGCCGGGGCGCCCACCAGGTTGTCCCAGAACCGGTTCACGGTCAGCGGGGCCCTCGTGGCGTCCAGCAGCTCCCGGAACCGGCCGCCGGCCAGCTCGCCCCTGATCCGCTCCACCTCGGCCCGGAGCCGCTCGTCGGCCAGGGGGGCTCCCGGGGCCATGTAGTCGGCGTAGATGTACTCGACGGGAAGCGGTTTCTCGTGCCCGACCCGCTGCCCGCAGGCCAGCGCCATGTGGCTGCCCAGGGCGTTGGCCAGGCCGAGCTGGTCGACGACGAGGACGTCCAGCGGGAACTGCGCGCTCACCGTGCCCAGCACGGTGCCCGACACGGCCAGGCGGGCGGGCCGGTCGGTGCGGAGCGGCACCGGCTCCAGGCCGGGCACGTGCAGGCCGGTGGCGTCGCCCGTGCTCAGCGGGGTCGGTCTGGCGCGGGCGTAGGACTCGGCGGTGACCGGATGCGGATCCCCGGTCCAGACCACGTAGAAGCCGCGCTCGTCGGCGATCCCGTCCGGCCCGACGGCCTGCCCGTACGGCACTCTCAGCGCCACGGCGCAGACCACGGCCCACAGTCCCACGGTCGCGCAGGCGAGCGCGGTGACGGCGTGCAGCGGCAGGACCATGGCGGGCAGCAGCAGGAGCAGCAGAGCCGGCAGCATCATCCGGGCGTGCATGAAGTCGCCGCCGACCCGCAGGACGTACAGCAGCATCAGCACCCCGGCGGTGAGCGGGGCCGCCGCCACGAGGAGGTCGCGGCGTCTGCGGCAGGCCCACAGCGACAGCGGGATCACCGCCAGCATGGGGCCCACGAGCTGATAGGTCAGCACGGTGTCCCCGGCGTAGAGCAGGCCGCGCGCCCACCGGCTCTCGCCGGCCTCCTTGGCCAGGGCGGTGTTGGGCACGAGCAGCCCGTAGTAGCCCATCCGGAAGATCTGGTAGGCCACCGGCAGGGCCACGGAGAGCGCGAACCAGCGGGTGGCGGCGCGCCACCCCGGCCACCGCAGCATGAGCAGCACGCCGAAGAAGACCGGATAGACCAGGGCCAGCTCCGGCCGGACCAGCGGCGCCAGGCCGAGGACGACCACCAGGGGGAGCACCGGCCCTTCCCGGGCGGCCCGGACCAGCAGCCACCACGACAGGCCGATCCACAGAAACACCAGCCCGGTCTCCAGACCGGAGGTGGCGAAGTCCCAGAACGGCGGCAGCGCGAGGACGATCAGCACTCCGGCCGGGAGGAAGCGGCGCGCGCCACCGTACAGGCGTACGGTGCCCGCCATGGCGGACACCACGGCGCCGACCGTGCACGCCAGGCCGAGCAACACCGCGACGTAGGCCACGTCGCCCCGGCTCAGCCAGGAGACCGCCGCGACCAGGTAGGTCCACGCCGTGCTGGTGTTGGCCTCGACGCGCTCGCCGACATTGAAGACCGGCCCGTTGCCCGCGAGCAACTGCCGGACGGTCCGCACCGCGATCAGGCCGTCGTCGCTGATCCACCGGTTCTGCCACCCGGCGAGGGCCATCACGGCCGCGGCGACCACCGTGACCGCGTGGTTCCAGATCCGCACCTGCCGTGGCACTCTCGCGGCAGCGGGAACCCGATCGACGTACACGAGCGGGACCAGGGCGTCCTCCACACCGAACCGATGACATCGTGCTCGCCGCCGCTTCGGGTCCAGAGGGGGAGCGCTCGCAGTCTCAAGCGAGAGCAGGTTACCAAGCCCGCCGCGATCCCCTGTTCCTTTCCTCCGTCCGCCGCCTCATGGTCGCCGGGGCGCGCCGGCCGGGACCGGTGGTGGGCCGGGTGCCGTTCGTCCCGGGTGGACCTCGCGGCGGCGGCGGGACCCCCTATGCCGTTCCGGACGGTGCGTTCGCCCCGGCGGCCGGCCGGCGGTCTTCCCTGCCCGTGGACCCCGGGCCGGTGGCTTCCGCCCCCGCGCGGGCCTCCCCTCCGGGAGGGGGCCGATCGCCCCGGCCCCGGACGAGTGCGGCGAGGCGGGCCGCGGCGGGCTGCCCGAGGAGGATGCCGAGGAAGGTCAGCGCCAGCCCGCAGAGCTGTTGCGCGGTGAGCGTCTCTCCGGCGATCGTCGTGCCGAGCAGCACCCCGGTCACCGGGTTGAGCAGCCCGACGAGTCCCACCGTTCCCGCCGGCAGGTGCCGCAGTCCCGCGAACCAGGCGGCGAAGGCGAGGGCCGTCGCGACGACGGTGACGTAACCGAACCCGAAGATCGAGGGGCCGTCCAGGGGTGGTGGCGGGCCCTCCACCGCGACGGCGAAGGGCACCAGGACGATCCCCCCGGCGATGAGCTGCCACGAGGTCGACGACAGCACGTCGACGTCCGCACTCCATCTCGTGGCCAGCACGGCGCCGGTCGACGACAGCACCATGGCCGCGATGGACGCGAGCACGCCGGGAGCGCCGACGGCGGTCGCGCCGGCGAACAGCATGAGGCACACCCCCGCGACGCCGATGCCCGCTCCGGCCAGGTGGAGGGCCCGCGGGCGCTCCGAGAGCAGCGCCCAGGCCAGGAGCATCATCACGACGGGCGACGTCGCCATGATCATCGAGGCGATGCTCGTCGGAAGCAGCTGGGCCGACAGGTAGATCAGCGCGAAGAACGCGCTCATGTTGAGAGTGCCGAGGACCAGGGATTTCCACCACCACGACCCGTGAGGACGCTTCCTGGCGACGAGGAGGAGCAGGAGCCCCGCGGGAAGCGCCCTGACGGCCGCTCCGTACAGGGGGCGGTCGGGTGGCAGGAACTGCTGGGTGACGAAGTAGTTCGTCCCCCACGCGACCGGCGCCGTCGCCGTGACCAGGACCCAGCGAAATTTAGCTTCCACGGAAGACAATATAGCTTCCCTGGAAGTTATACTCCCGTCATGGGAGAACCCTTGGATCACATCGCCCGCATCCAGCAGGAATGGGCTCGCGAGCGCCCCGATGTGGATGTGGGCCCGCAGGGTGTGATCGGACGGCTACACCGCCTCGCCGGGCACCTCACCGAGCAGCTGTGCGTCGTCTACCGGCGGTACGGGCTCGGGGAGGGAGAGTTCGACGTCCTCGCCGCCCTGCGGCGTGCCGGCCCGCCGTTCGAGCGTGCCCCCGGAGAGCTCGCCGCCTTCACCATGGTCACCACCGGCGCGATGACCAAGCGCGTCGACCGGCTCGAACGTGACGGGCTCGTCACCCGCCGCCGGAGTGAGAACGACGGCCGCGGACGGGTGGTCGCGCTCACCGCCGCGGGCAGGGAGCTGATCGACCGGGCGTTCACCGAGCACATGCGGAACGAACGCCGCCTCGTCGACGAGCTGACCCCCGAGGAGGCCGCGCAGCTCGAATCGCTCCTCGCCACCTGGCTGGCCCGCTTCGAAACGCCCCTCCGGGTGGAAACCGGCTGATGGCGTACCGCTGGCCCGGCATCGTGACCCTGCCCGCCGGCACCGGCGACATGAACCGGAACCACGCCGTGAAGACGGCGCCGCAGCGGCCGTCCGGCGGCCGCGGGAAATCTCCGCATCGCCGCAGGAGCGCCGGGTGGCGGTGTTCACCTCCCCGGCACACAAGCGGATGTTGAAACCGAATCGCAATACATTATTTATCGAAAATTTTTTAAAAAATGATAAGATAGCGATTTAAGATTTATTTTTTGATACCTTTTCGTGCTGTGTTGAACTCACCCAGTCGAACCGCCCTGATGGCCGCGGCCGCCCGCGCCGCCCACCGCACCATCGACCGATCTCCCGTGATCTTCTCCGATCCCCTCGCGCAGGCGCTCTGCGGCGCGCACGCAGACGCACTCATCGGCTATCACCACGCACACGGTGCCCATCCGGTCCTGGCGGGCGCCCGCGTGTGCGCGACCACCCGGGCCCGCTTCACCGAGGACCGGCTGGCGGACGCCGTCGAACACGGGATCACCCAGTACGTCGTCCTGGGCGCGGGGCTGGACACCTTCGCCTACCGCTCGGCCGGTTCCGCCGTCCGCGTCTTCGAGGTCGACCTGCCCGCCACCCAGGAGTGGAAGCGGCAGACCCTGCGGGAGGCCGGGATCGCGATCCCGGACAACGTGGTGTTCGTGCCCGCCGACCTCGCGGCCGGATCCGTCACCGAGCGGCTGGAGGCGGCCGGGTTCGATCCGAGCCGGCCGGCGTTCACGGCGATGCTTGGGGTGAGCATGTACCTGACCTCCGCCGCGCTCGGGCGGATCCTGGAGACGGTCGGCCGCTGGGCGCCCGGGTCCGAACTGGTCATGGACCACCTGCTGCCCGAGGGCGACCGGGACGACGCGGGCCAGGCCTACGCCGCGGCGGTCCAGACCGCCGCGGCCGACGGGGGCGAGACCTGGCGCACCTTCCTCACTCGCGAGGAGGCCGCCGGGCTGCTGGAGCGGTGTGGTCTCACCGTTCTGGAGCAGGCAGGCGTCCGCGCGTCGGTCGACGCCGCCCTGTGGGAGCGGACGGACGCGCTCCGCCCCCTGGAACTGCCGGTCCTGACGTACGCGCGGCTCGGGCGTGAGCGACCCGGCCCGGCCGCCTGACGTCGCGCTCGCCGGACACCCGGATCTCACCTTCGTCGAGGGTGACTTCCCCACCGCCGGCCTCCCCGAGGCGGGCTACGGCTTCATCTGCTCGGTGACTGAGGTTTCACCAGGTCTGTAGATCCAGGCGACATCAGGTGCTGTTCCCGGGACGGCCGGCGTCTTCCGGTCCCGCCGGCCGCGGGTGCGGGCCTGCCGGCGGCCGGGTCACCTCTGGGGGAGGGGCGGGGCCGTCGTGGCGTCTTGACCGGTGGGGAGGCCGAGGCCGGGGAGGATGACCGCGAGGAAACGCTCGGCGGCGGCGGTCTGGTCGTCTCCGGCGGCGGCGATCGCGTGCCGGAGGCCGCACAGCGGTTTGAGGACGTCCCGGCCGTCCAGTTCGGACCGGGCGGCGCCGGCGTCACGGGCCCGTGTGAGCAGGGTGGAGACGGCTTCGGCGATGTCGGTTCTGGCCTTCGTGGTCTCCGCGCCTGCGTCTTCGGCGGCCAGGAATACGTGGGGCGCGCAGATCACGGGCCCGACCGCTTCCCGACGAGATGCGCGTCCCCGGCGCGTCCGGTCCCGGCGTCGTCGTCTTCGGCCCCGAGGTCAAGGTGCCTGACGATGCCCCGCTTCGGCACCGCATCCTCGGCCTCCTCGGCCGTGACCCCCACTGGTCCGCGTGACACAAGGGCGTCGGGGCTCCGCCGCCGCTCACACCACGGCGTCCGTTCTCCTGCCCCTCATCGCGCCAGTCGGTCACAGGTGGCTTTCAAGTGCCGGGGTTCAGAGTGGGGGACATGATCCGAGCGCCGAAGAGGGCGACGCAGACGCGAGGCCCGCAGAAGGGCACCGCCAACCGGCCGTCCGGAAAGACCGTGGTCCGCAAGCGGCGACGCGGGCCCGGGCGGGATCCCGAACCGAAGCAGGCCCACGAGCCGGAAGCGGAAGCCGCCGGGGCGCCGGAGCGCCGCTGGGACGAGACGACCGTCGGGGTGCTGCTGTGCCTGCTCATTCCGGGGGCTCTGCTCACCTGGCTGGTGGTCACGATCGTCAGCGTCACCATGCCGGAGCTGAGGCTGGCGCTCGGCCATACGGGTACGCCCGGCACCGCGACCGTCCTGTCGTGTGAGCGCCTCACCGGCAAGGGAAGGTACGACTGCAACGCGTACTTCGTGTTCGACGACCGGTCGAAGGAGCCGATCGTCATCGACACCGTCCCGGACGCGGAGGCGGGCGAGGTCTTCCGGGCCGCGTTGACCCCCGAGGGGGACCGGGTGCTGCCCACGGGGGCGCGAGGCACGTGGCGAGGGATCGTGCAGCTCGACATCATCCCGTTCGCGCTGGCCCTCATCGCGTTCTTCGGCGCCCTCATCACGCGCTCCAGGAAGGTGATCATCTGGACGGGCGCGCTGGGAGCTCCTTTCCTCGTCGTGATGATCATCGGGATCGTCATCGGGACGTGAGCGCCTACCGGCTGCGGCAGCCGGTGCGGCGGCCGTTCCGGTCGGTCACAGCTCCAGGGCGGTACGGGGGCGGGGCATGCCCATGGTGGTCGCGTGCCCGGTCATGGTGCCCCTGCCGTTCGTGGATCAGTCCAAGGTCACCCGGCGTGATCGCCCCGCCGAGGCGGTCGCGCACCCGGCGGTACAGTTCGAGGGCCCGGTGGGCGTACTGATGCGCCCGCTCGTCGCCGCCTCGCCGCCGGATCGCTCCGTGTGATGAATGCTTTGCGCGGTCACGGACCTCACGGCCGAAGCTGTCGAACTTCGCCCAGGCGTATCGGCCCTCCCACGCGCAGATCTCGTAGTCCTCGTCGAAGGCCGGGTCAGCGACCCGCAAGTGACTTCCAAGAAGGTTCCTCCACGCTTACCCCCTGAAAGGGGAGGGGCAGTGCGGGAATGGAAGATACGGGGTGCGGGGCGTGCCGTCGGGTGCCTGGTGGCGGCGTCCGTGTGCGAGCTGGTGATCGTGGTGGTCGCCTTCGTCCTGCTGTCTCTTCTCCGGAGGGAACTGGCGGCCGGCTATGAGAACGGCGACGGTGCGGATTTTAACCTGGAGCACGCGGTGTCCTCTGTCCAGGACTGCGTGTGGGCCCATGCCGTGGCCGGTGTGATCACGCTGGCCGTGGCGGGCCTGGCGCGGTGGCGAGGGGGGACCGTGGGGGTGCGAACCGCCACGGGGTTGAGCCTCATACCGTACACAGTGTTCTATCTTCTGTTCGGCCTGCAGGAGTGGTCGGCCTTGGACATGTGGCATGCCCACTCGGAGCCGCGACCCTCGGGCCACTGGTATGAGGTCTGGTACTCGGACGTGTTCCGCTCGCTGACGGGCGCGGCCGGGCTCCTCTACCTCGCGGGGGCGGCACTGCTCTTCCGCACCGCGCCGAACCGCGGGAGAGGCAAGGGCCGCGGGGGCGGGACACGGGACGACCTCGCCACGGACGCCGTCGTCGACGCACCGGGAAGAGACACGGCGGTGCGGGGGCGGAGGAGACCGAACGCGGGACGTGCCGTCGTGTGCCTGGTGGCGGCGTCCGTGTGCGAACTGGTGGTCGCGGCGGGCGCTCTCATTCTCCTGCCTCCCCTCCAGCGGGAGCTGGAGGCCCAGTACGAGACCGGCGACGGTGTCGCCCACTACCTGGAGTGGACGGTGCACACCCTCCAGGACCTCGTGTGGGGCTATCCCACGGCCGGTGTGATCACGCTGGCCGTGGCGGTCATGGCGTGGCGGCGGGGCGGGACCGCAGGAGTGCAGGCCGCCGCGGCGGCGGGTCTCGCGCCGTACACGGCGTTCTATCTCCTCCTCGGTCTGCTGGGAGCGCTGTCCTTGAACGATCCATATGTGGACCGGTACTCGGACATGGTCCTGTGGCTGTCGAGCGCGGCCGGGCTCCTCTACCTCGCGGGGGCGATCCTGCTCTTCCGCACCGGGGACGTCCGACAGGGCGGGCGTCTCCGCACCGCCGAGGAGACCGGCGTCGCGTCGTAGCGGCCGTACCCGGAGGTGTCGCCGGTGCCCGAAGCGCCGAACATGCCCCGACGGAAGCCCCGTCTGTCCGGAGTGACGCTGAACTTCCGGCGCTCTTCCCTCCTCCTGAGACTCCGCGGCCTCAGCACGGGAGCGACAGCCACTTCACCATGATCAGGCAAGGGCTGTCCGGCCACAGGTCTGCCGTCTCCTCCAGCGGGAGGAAGCCAACAGACCGGTAGAACGCCCTGGTTCGGGCGTAACCGCGATCCGGATGCGTCGCCCCCAGAGTCTTCACCTGGAGCACCTGGCAGCCGTCTGCACTGACGTCCGAAGCGAGCGCGTCGACGAGCGCCCTGCCAACGCCTCGCCGATGCCAGGACGGGGCAACCGCCATCAGGTGGATCTCGGCCGCTTCGGCGAAGTGCCGCCGATACAGCAAGACACCGACGGGCTCCGTATCGGTGCGAGCGACGAGGCCGGGCAGCCGGGTCGCCGACTCCACGTACTCCGCGTTGGCCTCCGGGACGCCGAACCATGACGGCAACTGGCCAAGCAGTCCCGCAGTGATATCCGCCAGCTCGGCCGAGCCTGTCATCCGGGATAGCCGGAAAGCCGCGACCTCATCCATGCCCTGAGCGTGTCACCGGCGGCTGCAACGGCGCACCTTGTTTTCGCGCGGGCGGCCCACCCGTGCGTACCGGCACCCGCACGACAACACCGGCACCCGCACGGCAACACCGGCACCCGCACGGCAACACCGGCACCTTCCACTGCAACGGTCACCGAGAGTCCACGCGCACCGGACGGATTCGTCGCCCTGGCCAGGGGCCCGGCGGACAGGTACGGCACTTGCCGACAGACTACGCACTCGGCCGGCCGTTCCCCGAGCGCACTCGGCATGCACAGCCCGTTCGCGCATCCCGGGGCTTCGACGTGGCTAGACCTTCACCCCCAGCGACTCCCGGAACGCCTCGGCGCCTTCCGGCGTCACCTCCACCGCGCGCCCGGAACCGACCCGCCGCACCCACTGCCGCTCCAGCGCTGTGGCGCACAGGGCCGTGCCCAGCGCTCCGGCGAAATGGGGCAGGCGCTCAGTCCGGTCCAGGCAGCTCCGCACCAGGGGCCGCCGGGTGCCCGCGGAGTGTCGGTAGCCCAGGGCGTCGGCCAGCCAAGCCCGCCCCGCCGGGGTGACGGCGAGCCCGGAGTCGTCGACGACCAGACCCCGGGCGATCATCGCATCGGCCAGTGCCACGCCCAGCCGCCCCGCCAGATGGTCGTAGCAGGTGCGGGCCCGGGCCTCGGCGCTCAGCTGCGCCGATTGACGCAGGTTCCGCGGGCGCGGGGGATCCGGGGCGTACGAGGCGAGGGCTTCGACCAGGGCGGCCGCCCGGGGGCCGGCCAGCCGGACGTAGCGGTGCCGGCCCTGGCGTTCCTCGGTCAGCAGTCCGCCCTCGACGAGGCGGGAGAGCTGCTCACTGGCGGTGGAGGGCCGCACCCCCGCGTACCGAGCCAGCTCGCCCGCGGTCCAGGCACGGCCGTCGAGCAGGGCCTGGCAGAAGGCGGCCCGGGTGCGGTCGGCGAGCAGGGCTGCGGTCTCGGCGAGCGGGGACATGGGGTCATGATGCCTCAGACATGGTTCGGCCGGTGCCGAACCGTCCGGACCCTAGCGTCGGGGCATGACACAGACGGTGCATGAGTTCGACCGCTACGCGGAGGTGCGGGCGGCGCTCGCCGACCCGGCACTCGTCCCGGAGCTGCCTGCGGGCGACGGCCCGGCCGGGGCGAGTGTCGCCTGGCTGCGGGCCACCGTGGCCCGGTTCAGCTCCGGAGAGCGGCACCGGCGACGGCGGGCCCTGGTGGAGGCCGAACTGGCCCGGCTGGAGCCCGCCTCGCTACGGCGGGCGGCAGCGGCGGGGCGCGAAGGGGAGATCCGGGTGAGGGTGGTGCGTACCCTCGCCGAAGCCCTGGGCATGCCGGAGCCCGCAGCGGTGGCGGAGGCGGTGATCGTGGTGGCCGGAGCCTACTTCGGGGGTGCGGACGCGGCCGCGGACGAGGCGGTGGCCCGGCTCGTGGCGCAACTGGTGCCGGGGCCGGCGGATGAAGCCGGTCTGGAGGCCGCCGCCAACCGCATCGGGCTGCTGGTCCAGGCATGCGAGGCGACGGCCGCGCTGGTCGAGGCCTCGGCCGGCAGCGGCGGACCGCCGGCCCGGGTGCTCCGGAACGCTCCGCCGGTACGGACCATGCGTCGCGTCGCCGCCCGTGCCACCCGGGTCGCAGGCCGGGAGATCGCCGAGGGCGACGTGGTGTTCTTGGACCTTGCCACCGCCAACCGCACGCATCCCGTACCCCTCACCTTCGGCGTCCCGCCCCGCGTCTGCCCCGGCCGGGCCCACGCCCTCGCGCTGGCCGACGGCCTGCTCCGGCGCCGGCAGACCCCTTTCGCGCGCCTGCACCACCAGGCCGCCCCGCTGCTGCTGCCCAACGCCTGGGACTACGCCTCCGCGGCCGCTCTGGCGGCGCAGGGATTCGCCGCCGTCGGCACCACCAGCCTGGGCGTGGCCGCGGCCGCCGGCCTGCCGGACGGGGCGGCCGCCACCGCCGAGGTGACCCTGGCACTGGCCTCCCGGCTGGGACGCGGCTCGTTCCTGTTCACCGTCGACGCCGAAGGGGGCTTCAGCGACGCCCCGGAGGAGGTGGCCGAGCTGGCCCGGAAGCTGTACGACGCGGGCGCCGCGGGGATCAACCTCGAAGACGGCCGCCCCGACGGCACGCTCGCCCCCGTGGAGCTGCACGCCGCGAAGATCGCCGCCGTCAAGGCCGCCGTACCCGCGCTGTTCGTGAACGCGCGCACCGACACCCACTGGCTGGGCCGGCGGGAGGAGGAGACCGCGACGCGCCTCGCGATCTACGAACAGGCAGGTGCGGATGGGGTATTCGTGCCGGGGCTGTCCGATCCGGATGGGATCGCCGCCCTGACGGCAACCCTCGTCGTACCGCTGAACATCCTGTACACGCCGGCCGGGCCCACCCTCGCCGAGCTGGCCGCGCTGGGTGTGCGCAGGGTCAGCCTCGGTTCGCTGCTCTACCGCGGGGCCCTGGCAGCGGCCGTGGCCACCGCCACCGCCGTCCGCGACGGCCGGCCGGCCGATCTCGGGACCCCCTCCTACGCCGAGGTGCGGCAGCTGGGGATGCCCGCCGGGACGCCTCGGAGATCCATGTGAGATCCGGGGTCTGAGGGACATCGGAGCCGGATCGTGCGCCAGGCCCTGCCTCGGCAGGTCAGGGTCATCCGGGACGGCGCCGAGGCCGCGCCCCCGCCGGCCGCCGGCGCGCCCGCCGGCGGCCAGGCCACCGCCCCGAAAATTTCGAGATTGCCGGCGTTCTGGCCGGTCACGGCGTTCGGCGCGTTCGCGTGCCGTTGACATCGCGTCCGGCCTGCCGCAACGTTTCCCTCGCCCGGTTCCGCACCGCCGGTCACCGGACCGGCATGGCACAGAGGAGTCACCGACGTGACCGTCGCTCCAGCGATCCGTCCTCCCCACGCCGGAGCGCCGACGCGCCATCCGGCCGGGGCGGTGAAGGGGTGACCGCAACCTACCGCAACCCGGTGCTCAACGCCGACTGGTCCGACCCCGACGTGATCCGCGTGGGCGAGGACTTCTACCTGACGGCCTCCACCTTCACCAAGGTGCCGGGACTGCCGATCCTGCACTCACGTGACCTGGTCAACTGGACGATCATCGGGCACGCCGTGACCGGCGGCTACGACGACGTGCGGCCCGGTTGCGGGGTGTGGGCGCCGTCGCTGCGCCACCACGACGGCCGGTTCTGGATCTTCTACGGCGACCCCGACGTGGGCGTCTGCGTGGTGAGCGCGGAGGACCCGCGCGGCCCGTGGACCACGCCGCACGTCGTCAAACCGGGCGCCGGGCTCATCGACCCCTGCCCGCTGTGGGACGACGACGGGCAGGCGTACCTGGTGCACGGCTGGGCGAAGAGCCGCGCCGGGGTGAACAACCGGCTCACGCTGCACCGCATGTCGCCCGACGCCCGGGAGGTGCTCGACGGGGGCACGCCGATCATCGACGGGGACCTGCTGCCGGGCTACCGGACGTTGGAGGGGCCCAAACTGTACAAGCGCGACGGCGTGTACTGGATCTTCGCACCGGCGGGCGGCGTCGAGCAGGGCTGGCAGTCGGTGTTCCGGGCCGAGTCGGTCTTCGGCCCGTACGAGGACCGCATCGTGCTGCGGCAGGGCCGCACCGACGTCAACGGACCGCACCAGGGCGGCTGGGTGGACACCCCGTCCGGCGATCACTGGTTCATGCACTTCCAGGACCGCGGCCCCTACGGCAGGGTCGTCCACCTGCAGCCCATGACCTGGAACGGCGGCTGGCCGGTCATGGGCGCGGGCGGCGAGCCGGTGCCCGGCGGTCCCGTGCCGGTGCCGGGTGGCACACCGAGCGCGCCCGCGACCTCCGACGACTTCTCCGGTCCCGGACTCGGGCTGCAGTGGAGCTGGCAGGCCAACCCCGACCCCTCCTGGTGGGAGGTGCGGGACGGCCGGCTCCGCCTGGCATGCGTACCGGGGCCCGAGGACCTCGCGAAGCGCCCGTCCGTGCTCGGCCAGCGGCTGCCCGGGGACCCCTGCACGGTCACCACGACGCTCACCCTGGAGGGCGAGGGCCGGGCGGGCCTGTGCGTGCTCGGTGCCACCTACGCCTACGTCGGGCTGGAGAGCACGCGGGACGGGACGGTCCTGCTGCGCGGGGACAGCGAAGACGGCGGGGACGGCGGGGAGAGGGTGGCGGTGCCGGTGCGCGACGGTGTCGTCATCGGGGCGCGGATCGGCACGGGAGCGCTGGTCACGTTCCTGGCCGACACCGGGGACGGGCTGCGCGAGGTGGGCGCGCCCTTCCAAGCCACCCGGGGGCACTGGGTGGGCGCGGTGCTCGGCCTGTTCGCCGCGGGGGGCGGCACCGGCCGGGCCGTCTTCGGCGCGTTCACCGTGGACATCGAGAGGTAGGGGGACGATGAGGCGGCGCGTGCCGATGGCCGCGACCCTGATCGACGTCCCGGCCACGGCCTGACCGGCCGCGAAGGAAACCCCGTGTCCGCACCGCCGTCCACACCGTCCACCCGCGCTCCCGCCCCGCCGGTCCGGTCGCCGTAGCCCGGCGGTCATCAGGGCGCGCCCGCCCGGGCGTCCGGCCACCGGCCCACCGCCGGTGCGCACAGGGCGCCGGTCGGCACGGCCGACGTGAGGGCGGCGGCGACCTGCCGGCCCGTGCTCGTGCCGTACCTGATCGGCGCCGGTCGCCCTGCTGAATGAACAAACAGCAAGGACCTGATATGAGACAGTGTCAGACGTGCTCATCCTGGCCGGATGTCCCGTGCACGAGCTGCTGGAACGCCAGGCGACCAGCCTGGCCAGGCAGCTCGTGCGTGTCTTCGTCGAAGAGATCCCCATCTACCGGCGGTTGCCCAGGGAGGAGCTCGACGGCGACATTACCAGGATCACCGAGCACAACCTGCGGATGATCTGCGAGATGTTCCGTCATCGGCGCCCGCCCACCTCCGCCGAGCTGGCACCGCTGCGTGCTTCGGCCGCGCGTCGCGCCCAGGAACGGATACCGCTCGAAGCGCTGCTGGCCGCCTACCACCTGGGCACGCGCTGGGTCTGGGACCGCCTGGTCGCCACCGCCACGCCGGCCGACTTCGCGGTGGTGCTCGAGATGAACCGCCTCATCCTCGTCTACGCCGAGGCGGCGACCTCCACGGTGTGCACCGCCTACCTGAAGGAGCGCGAGGGCATGCTCAGCCAGGAGCAACACGCCATGCACGCCGCGGTCTCCGCGCTGCTCGGCGGTGATCACGCGGCTCTGGCAGCGGTACGGCTGGCGCCCGGCTACCTGGTCATGGCGATCGCGGTGGACGCGCACCCTGACGAGAAACAGGACGAACCCGGCGGTTCGATCGCCGCCCGGCGCAAGCTGGCGAGGATCAGGGCCGCCGCGCAGCGTTACGCCACCGAGCAGGTCCTGTTCGTGCTCGACGCGACAGGCGGGCTCGTGCTGCTCCCGCGCGGCGGTGAGACGCCGAGCGTGACCGAGGTCGTCGAGGCGATGTCCAGGGCGGCGGGGGTGCCGATCTGGGCGGCGGCCGAGCAGGCGACGCCCGCCGAGGTCCCGGCCGCCGCAGGAGTGGCCGAGGAGGTTCTGGAGGTGGTGCGGGTCTTCGGCCGCCCGCCGGGCGCCTACCGGCTGGCCGACGTGCTGCTGGAGTACCAGCTCACCCGGCCGAGCCGGGCCACCGCCAGGCTCGCGAGTCTCCTCGACCCTCTGCAGGGCAACCCCGACCTGCTCAGAACGCTCAAGGTCTATCTGGAGACCGGGCTCGACCGCCGCCGCACGGCCGAGCTGCTGCATGTGCACCCGAACACCGTCGACTACCGGTTGCGGCGGGCGGTGAGCTTGACCGGTCTCGACCCGGCCGACCCGGCGCAGCTTCAGCAGATCGGAGCCGCGCTGGCGGCCAGGAGGCTTACGCCCCGCTGACGGCGGCGATCACCGCGTCCGCGAAGCCGCGCATGCCGCGCGCGTTGGGGTGGAAAGGCGTCGCCGGTGAAGCGGGTATGTAGGGTTCGATCCACCGCGTCCCCGGCGAGGTGCACGGGTCGTGACCCGTGCTCGGCGTCTGCAGGTCGATGAAGGCCACGCCCGCCGCCGCCGCCTGTTCCGCCAACGCCTGGTTGAAGTACTGCAGGGTGGCGCGGATGTAGTTGGCGTCCTTCTTGATGATCGGCACCCGCGGGTAGCAGCCGTCGGGCGGGGCGTAGGTCCCGTAGCCCACCACGAAGATCCTGGCCTGTGGTGAGCGGGCGCGGATGTCGGTGACCAGAGTGGTCAGCTTCGGACGCAGCGCGTCGGTCCTGACCCGCCAGGTGTCCTGCCCGTTCTCCACGTAGTCGTCGTGGCAGGCGTCGCCGACGGGCGGCGGCAGCAGGTTCAGGCAGTCCTCGATGAACCTGGTCAGGCCCACGTCGTTGGCGCCGATCTGCACGGTGACCAGTGTGGTGTCCTGGCTGAGCGCGTCCAGTTGCGGCGGCACCGAGCCGAGGTCGGTGCTCTGCGGGTGGTACATGTCCTTGGTGTCGGCGCCCGAGCAGGTGACGTCACGGAATTCGGCGGCTCCGATGGCCTGCGCGGTGAGGTGGGCGTAGTTGCGGTCGGAGCGCCAGCAGCCGAGGTCGGGCAGCACCTGGTTGGGCACCAGCGGCCCGGAGGCGGCCGAGTCGCCCAGGGCCACGTACACCTCACCGGCCGAGGCGTGGGCGGGCGGGGCGATGGCGACCACCAGGACGAGCGCGGCGATCACTGATCGGATCACGCTGAACTCCCTTCGAAAGGCGTCGGCTCTGCGGTACGGGATCTGAGCAGGAACCCGGCTCCTGCCGCGGTGAAGAACATCAGCACGCCGTAGGTGGCGGCCGGGACGGCCATCTGGGGGCTGTTCAGCAGGGAGAGCGCCACCGCGATCGACAGCGTGGCGTTGTGGATCCCGATCTCCATGCAGGAGGCGATGGCCTGGTCGCGCCGCACCCCGGCCAGGCGCGGCGCCCAGTAGCCGACGGCCAGGCTGATCACGCTGAACGCCAGCGTGATCAGGCCCACCGACCGGATGTAGCCACCGAGGTGGTCGAGTTCTTGGAGCAGGGCGCCGGCGATCACCAGCGCCAGGATGATCGCCGAAGCGATCTTCACGGGCGTGTTCATCCGTTCGGCGAAACGCGGCGCCATGGCGCGGACCGCCATGCCGATGGCGACCGGAACCAGCACGATCGCCACCACCTGCAGGGTCTTGTCGAACTGCAGACCGAGCGTGCCCGAGCCGCCGTCGAAGTAGGACAGCGACAGGTTGGTCACCAGCGGAAGCGTCACGACGGCCAGCACCGAGTTGATCGCGGTCAGCGTCACGTTGAGCGCGACGTCACCGCCGAACAGGTGGCTGTAGAGGTTGGCCGTCGTGCCGCCGGGTGAGGCGGCCAGCAGCATCATGCCGACGGCGAGCGCGGCCGGCAGGTCGAAGACGACCACCAGGCCGAAGCAGATCGCGGGCAGCACCAGGATCTGGCAGCCGAGCGCCACGACGGTGGCCTTCGGATAGACGATGACGCGGCGGAAGTCGGAGATCGCAAGGCTCAGCCCGAGGCCGAACATGATG
This sequence comes from Streptosporangium fragile, assembly GCF_039534445.1. Lineage (NCBI taxonomy): Bacteria > Bacillati > Actinomycetota > Actinomycetes > Streptosporangiales > Streptosporangiaceae > Streptosporangium > Streptosporangium fragile. The sequence continues at coordinate 46,296 of NZ_BAAAVI010000018.1, forward strand.
ATCGCCAGTGCGACGGGCAGGAGGGTTCCGGCAAGGGCCATGTGGAGTCCTTGAGGGTCAGTGGCGGAAAGGCCCGGTGATCTCGTAGGTGATGCCGCCCGTTCCCGCCCGTTCGCCGCTGGTGCCGCGTTGGGAGGAGAAGTAGAGGCGAGTGCCGTCGGGGGAGAAGGCGGGGCCGGTGATCTCGGACTCACTCTGGCCGTCGAGCCGCATGATCGGTGCGACCACCCGGTCCGGGGTGATGATGTTGATCTCCATGTTGCCGCCGTCCTCGGCGACGTAGAGGTCACCGCCCTGGGTGCCGGTGATGTTGTCGACACCGTCGAGCGTTCCGGTGCCGTCATAGATCGCGGTCACCGTCTGGCGGGCGGCGTCGTAGGCCCACACCCTGCGGTCGCCCTTGGCGGTGAAGTAGCAGATCCCGTCCGCGTAGTGGCAGCCCTCGCCACCGTCGAAGTGCCTGGCCGCGCTCACCTGGTGCCTGGTCTGCGTCTGGAAGACGCCAGGCGTCGGGTCGGGTACCGGTCGCCAGACGTCGTCGGTGCAGAAGACCTCGAGGCGGCCGTCGGCCAGATCGCCCCAGACGTTCGGGACGAAGCGGTAGAAGCAGCCGTCATCCTCGTCCTCGGTCAGGTAGACGACCTTGTGATCGGGATCGCAGGCGGCGGCCTCGTGCTTGAACTTCCCCATCGCCGGACGCTGCTGGGAGCTGCGGACGCCGTACGGATCGGTCTCGTAGACCTTGCCGCGGAAGATCTCCTCACACGACAGCCAGGTGTTCCACGGTGTGCGTCCGCCCGCGCAGTTGAGGTTGGTGTTCGACAGGATCCGGTAGGCCCGCTCGATCGAACCGTCGGCCCTGAACTTGATCGCCGAAGCGCCCCCGAACAGCGGAATCTCGGAGTTGGACACGTAGATCCAGCCGGTGCCGTCGGCGAAGCAGGCGCCGCCGTCCGGGGCCGGATGCCAGAGGACGCCACCAACGGAATGGCCCGACCTGGCCACCACCCTGCTGCTGAACCCGGCCGGCAGCGCGACGCCGTTGGCGTCGGGCGCGCCGAGCGGGCCGTACGGGCTCTCGCCCGCGACCACCGAGGAGGCGAGCGCGGCGTTCTGCCACAGGGTGCCGGACAGGGCGACGGCGGAGAGGGACGCGATGAAGGTACGGCGCTGCATCGGGGCTCCAGTGATCGCCTACGTTTCTCCCCAAACCATGAGCTGGCGGCGGTTTTCTGGGAATTGGAGGCGGAGGTAAATCTGAGCGGTCAAACCTGTGACGGATCACAAGCCCCGGATGGCCTTTGTGCGGCTCGCCGGCGGGGGAGGGGCGCGGCCACAGACGTGGTGTAAGAGTTTCTCCTGGTGACAGGCGTGGCCCCGGACATGGAGACGGCCATCGCGTGACCCTCCGCGATCGCGACACCGAGATCGAAGGAGAGAAGAGCGACGGCCGTGAAAGAACGGATCACCTCGTCGGGGAGGTGATGGCCGGAGGAGCGGTCGTCACCTCCGGTCGGCTCAGCTGTAGAAGACGGTGAAGAGCCGGACGTCCACGCCGTCATCGTCTTGCTCGGTCTCGTGGAGCTCCCGGATCAGCCCGGCGAGGCGTTCGCGGAACTCCTCGGCCTTGGCGGCGGGTCACCGAGGGCTTTCAACGTCTCGACGTCGTCGAGAAGCGCGGCCGTACCATCACCGCGGTGATGACGCTGTTCGGCATCGGCATGCCGGCGGGCATCGCCCTCGGCGGCTTGCTGTTGCAGTACACCGGCCGGCGGACGACGATGCTCGTCCTGGCCGGTGTCCTTGCTGCGGCCGCCCTCCACGCGCTGAGCCGACCGGCGATACGAGAGGCGCGCCGGCCCGGACCGGGCGCTCGCCGTCCGAGGCGTTCCAGCGGCTTGGGGACGGTTCCGCCGGCAGCAGGTGCTCGCGCACGAGATCGAACAGCAGGGTGGGGGAGTCGTGCTTCATCACCCGGTCGACGAGGAACCGCTCGCGCTCCCTCGTCGCCGCGCCGGTCGGCTTCGCGCAACCCGCGGACGGAGCCGCCACACCTGGTTGATCCCTTCCTTCACGCCGCGACCTGGCCCGGTGCGTTCTTGGTGAGCCTGGTTCTCCCGGCGCGAGGTCACCGACCGTCACACGGCGCAGCCAGCGGGATGATCCTGCGGTACTTGCCGCCGGGTGACCGCTGCGGCGGTTCCCCGGCGTGTTCGAGGGTGACGCCGCCGACCTCGTGCTCGGCGAGCAGGTGGGTGATCTCGGCTTGGCTGGTGGACGGTTGGAATGGTGTGCCGGCGTCAGCATCGTGACCGACCCGGAGCTCCCGATCCTCGGCACGGAACCGGTGGCAGGGAGGAGCGGATCGGCGTCCCGCGCAGTGGATCGATCGGTGGTCCCCCTCGTCTCGGGGCCGCACCGGCTGGCGTGCCCAAGGGGTGCGGATCCTCGAACGCGGTCCTCGACAACACCTTCGGGATGGCGAGCACGACAGCGTCCGGCGTGACGTTCCGACCGGAGTAAGCCCGGCTTCCGGTGCCGGGCTGCGCCCGTCCCGCTCCGTGGTCGCTTGATGGTTGTCCGCCGGGCCGGGTCGCGGGTCAGGCCGACGAGCGCCGCGCTCATGAGGACCGGCCTCAGCTCACCGCTTTCTTGATGAGCGCGCCGATGCGTGCCTCGTCGGCGGCGGTCAGCTCCGTCAGGGCGTAGGCGGTCGGCCACATGGTGCCTTCGTCGAGGTTCGCCGGGTCGTTGAAGCCGAGCGTGGCGTACCTCGCCTTGAACTTGTGTGCGCCCTGGAAGAAGCAGACGACCTTGCCATCCTTGGTGTACGCGGGCATCCCGTACCAGAGCCTCGGCGAGAGGACCGGCGCGTTGGCTTTGACGACGGCATGGATCCGCTCGGCGAGGACGCGGTCCGCTTCCGGCATCTCGGCGATCTTCGCGAGCACCTCGCTCTCCACGTCCGCCTTGGCCGCGCGCGAGCCGCGGCGCGCGGCCGCCTTCAGCTCCTTGGCGCGCTCCTTCATCGCGTCTCGTTCCTCGTCCGTGAAGCCGTCGTACTTCTCGTCGACCGCGCTGGTGCTCTTGGTGGACGTCCGCGTGTCCTTCATGGCGGGTTTCCTCTCTTGCAAGGCTTGATCGGGACAATCTCATGCTAGGGGTCCGTCGCGGCCGTGGCTTCTTCAAAACTGATCGGTTGCCGCCCGGGTGAGAGCAGCGGTGGTGTCGAGGCGGAGGCCGGCCACCTGGCACCTCTGCGACGACATGCCCGAGGAGTGGCGGGGATCGCGCTCGGGCTACTGAGGCTCGCGGGCGACCTGTGGGTGGGGAAGGGGTGGGTCCTCGACGGCTCCGGCGACCGCTTCGGGAAGCAACGGGCTCTGGCGGTTCTCAGTGGATCGGCGACGTTGCCGACCGGCGCGGCGGAGCTGCTCGGCACCGATGACTTGCGGGGACGTGATTCCTGTGACCGGACACATGCCCGGCAGGGCGGGTAAGGATCCGACGCGCGACTGAGGGTTACTCGCGCTCGACCCTTCGCAGCCCGTGCGTGGGCGTCCACCACTCGACGACGAGCATCGTGGCCTCGTCGTTGAGGTGGGTGTGCACGACCTCGGCGATGTCGGCGTGGAAACGGTCGCCGTCCGATCCCTCGGTGATTGATCCGGCGGCGATCGCCCGACCGGAGATCTTCGCCTCGCCCGGCCATTGCGCTTCGGAGCCCTCGATCGGGTCGACCGTGGCGCTGTGCAGGGCGAAACGCGGATCCCGACGGAGATCCGCGCCTTTGCGCGCGTTCGGCATCGAGCCAAAGACCAGTTCGCCGTCCTCGAAGATCGCCTCGATCCCGGAGATCCGCGGCGACCCGTCGGCGCGCAAGGTGGCAATCGTCTTGTGTCTGTGGGCGTCGAACAACGCCCGCACGCGCTGCGCGAACTCCGGCTCCACCTGTTCGACCTCATGCCACGCCGTCATACGCCCATGATCGCACCGATGGGCGCGGGCGGGATACGCAGACAGGACAGCGACCCGGGCGCGCCCCCAGCCTCCCACCGTCAACCTCCACGGAACCCGGCGTAATCGTCCGCGCATCGGAACGAGCGGGTGTGTTCCCGTGCGGCGGTCAGCCGAGCCAGCGGCCGTCGCGCATGAGATCGCGTCCCCGCAACTCGTTCGCCTCCCGCCAGGCCTGGATGCGTCGCGGCCGGATCAGGAAGTACTGGTAGGGCTCGTCGAGCTCGCGCGGGTCGAAACCGGTCTTGGCCGCGAACGCGTCGCCCATCTCCGGGGCGAGGTCGGCGAGGTCCACCGGCTCGGCGGTGCCGTCGACGACGACGACGTCGCGCGTCGGCCCGAGGCCGAGTCGCACCCGGCCGTCCGCCAGCAGGTTGCGGCCGGTGACCGAGGCACGCGGCGTCGAGATGAGGAACGCGGTCCCGTCCCAGAGGTACGAGAGCGGGATGAGGTGGACGCCGCCCGAGGAGCCCGGCGTCGCGACCCAGAGATCGACGTCGCCCTCCAGCTTCGCGCGAGTGTCCCGCAGCCTCTCCTCGAGCTCACGCGGCGGCGCGCCCGTCATGCTTCCTCCAGTCACATCGTGGAGAGCCCTTCCCCCGGGGATGGGCTCCGTCGGTCATCGGCCGGTTCACCGAGGCTGCCTTGCGGCCGAGGAAGTCTAGCGGTCACGCCGGTTGCGGCTCGGTCGCCGGCGCTTCTCGATTCCTGACCGGTCTGGTCACCTGTTTCGCCACGCACGACGGCATCCCCGCCGCAGAGCCCGCCACCAGGCGCCGGTAGGCGCTGGGCGGCATGCCGACCAGTTCGGTGAAGCGGGTGCTGAAGGTGCCCAGCGACGAGCAGCCGACCGTGAAGCAGACGTCGGTGACGCTGAGGTCGCCACGACGCAGCAGCGCCATCGCGCGCTCGATGCGCCGCGTCATCAGGTAGGCGTACGGCGACTCGCCGTAGGCGAGCCGGAACTGGCGGCTGAGGTGCCCGGCTGACATGTTCGCGCCGCGGGCGAGCGCCTCGACGTTCAGTGGCTGCGCGTACTCCCGGTCGATCCGGTCGCGGACGCGGCGCAGTCGTGCGAGGTCGCTCAGGTGCTGCGCCGCGGTAAGTGCGCGCATCCACGCGGGATGACACATGAGAGAACTCCTTTCATCTTTCGTCGATGTTCGCGAGCGCCTGGGTACACGCCGAGGCAGGCGGCCGCATTCTTCGCAGGTGGTCGCGACGCAGGACACCGAGGCCACATCGATTACCGAACGGCTCAGCGAAGCTCCTGGATGCGGATCAGGTTGCCCGCGGGATCGCGGAAGGCGCAGTCGCGAACGCCGTACGGCTGCTCGGTCGGCTCCTGGACGACCTCGGCGTTGCCGGCCTGCACCTTCTCGAAGGTGCCGTCGAGGTCCCGGGTGGCCAGCAGGATCCAGCCGTAGGTGCCCTTGGCCATCATCTCGACGATGGTGCGGCGTTCGTCCTCGGTGATGCCGGGGTCGGCGGCCGGCGGCGCCAGGAGGATGGACGTGCCGGGCTGGTTGACGGGGCCGACCGTGATCCAGCGCATCTTGCCGTGTCCGACGTCGCTGCGTACCTCGAAGCCGAGGATGTCGCGGTAGAAGACCAGGGCGGCGTCCGGGTCGTCATGCGGGAGGAAGCTCGTGTGAATGGTGATGTCCATGGTCGTCACGTTAGCCGCGGCTCGGTGACCGGCGCTTCTCGATTCCTGATCGGTCCGGTCACCTGTTTCGCCACGCACGACGGCATCCCCGCAGTCGCGCGCGCCGCCTGGCGTTGCGTCACCCAGGATCTCCACAACCGCCTCCCAGGATCAAAGCCGGGGGCCCGCCGCACCGGCGGGCCTCTCATCGCCGTGCGACCGCCATACCGCTTCCGGTGGCAGGGCGGCCCCGCAGGTCAGCCGGAGGACGTGACCGCGGCCGCTCCCGCGGTGAGCGCAGCGAGCTCCTCACGGGCCGCGGCGGCCCCGCCGTCCCGGTCGGCGGCGGTCAGATCGACGGCGCGCCGCTGGAAGAGTCGGTGGATGTGGACTTCGGCCGGCGTGAGGGATGGGAGTACCGGCTGGCCTGATGGGGCGCGGCCATGATCTTCCTCCGCTGTCACCTGGTCAGTCCGCCTCCGCCGAGCAGCTCGGCGCCGCCCTGACCGCCCTGGGCCTGTACGGCGGGGCCGGTACCGCCGCCGGACGCGGCCGGGGCCGGGCGCCGGTGCGGGGTTCAGCCCTTGGCGGTCGGGTCGGCGACCTGGCCGATGAACAGCGGGGTCAGCGTGGGCCGGTGGACGATCGCGAAGGCGAACGGCCGGTCGGCGCGCACCTCCACCTGGGGCTCGGGCGGGGCCGCCACCGTGAAGGCCAGCCCGGTGACGGCGGCGGCCTCGGTGCCCCACTCGTCCACGGTCACGGTGGCGCGGTGGATCGCCTGGCCGAGGGAGGCGTCGTCGGCGATGCCGGAGTAGCCGGTCGCCGTCAGCCCAAGCGCGCCGAGCGGCTCCCCGAGGCCCAGGCTCGTCGAGAAGTCCCAGCGGGGGATGGAGATCCTCACCTGGTGCTCCTTCAGCCCGGTGGCCACCTGCGCCAGCACCTCGGGGGTGAGCAGGCCGGCGGGGGCGCCGCCCGCCTGCGGGATCATGATCCACATGGCCAGCTCACCCTTGGCGTAGCGCAGCTCCACCGCCTGCCAGCCATCTCCGGTGGCGTACGGGATGGCGCCGGACCGGTGCATCAGGTCGGTCCGCACGGTGGTGCCGTCCGCCCGGGTGAAGGCGGCGCCCCGCTCCGGCGGGTCGGTGAACGGCGTCTCCCACTCGGCCTTGAGGTAGACGGCGTTGGCGAGGACGAGCCGGGTCCGGGGGTCCAGGCGGTCGAACACCTTCGTGATCCGCCCGGCCGTCTCCCGCTCGACCCACGCGTCGATCACCTGGGCGGCGTCCCGGGCGAAGTCCACCGGGCGCACGCCGGTGCCGTACTGCGCGGCGAGCGTGCGCAGGAACTCGGGCCGGACGCTCAGCCCTTCCTGGGCGAACAGCCCGTTGGCGATGGCGACGACCGGCGGCTCCGGCTCGGCCTGGGCGTCGCGTTCGGTGCCCGGCTCGGTGCGGGGCGGCGGGCCGTCGGTGGTGACGATCCGCCGGGTGAGCGCGTTGAGCGCGGTGTGCGGCCCCCGGGCGGGGAAGCCGAAGACCCGGTCCAACTGGGCGGCGGTGTCTCCGGTGGCGCCCGCCCGGGCCATGCCGAAGGCGTAGCCGATGCTCAGCGGGGACAGGACCGCGTTGGCCCCCGGGGCGGCGGTCCCGGCGAACAGGGCGTGGCCGAAGGCGGTGAGCCCGCGCACGGTCTCCGTGACCGGCGGGTCGACCGGCGTCTCCCGCCGCACCCCCTCGGCGACGATCACGTTCGAGTCGGTCATCGCGCACGCCGAGAGGGCGGCGAGGGCCAGCAGGGCGGTGGCGGTGAACAGTCGGCGCATGACCCTGACACGTATCCCGCCGCCGTCCGGTTCACCGCCCGCGGTCCCCGGCCCGTGCTCCTCGGCACGGCGGCCCGCGTGCGGCGTGCCGGGGCACCCCTCGTGGGGCTCCCGGGTGACCCCTCGGGGCCTCAGGTGAAGGCGGTGAAGACGCCCGCGCCGATGAGGGCCACGGCCCAGGCGAGGTCCAGGTTGAACCACGCCTTGCGCAGCACCGCGACGCCCAGCCGCTCGTAGACGAGCAGCGCCAGCACGGTCATCGCCGCCAGCATGGCCAGGGTGTGGACGCCGGTCGCCAGCAGGCTCTGCGATGCCAGCGCCGTGGCACCGTGCTCCCCGTGTCCTCCGTGTCCCGCGTGCCCTCCGTGGCTTCCGTGCCCGGCGTTCAGCGTGACCGGGAGCACCATGAGCCCCGCCCCGTGGGCGGTGGCCATCAGGAACGACCACCCGGCCAGCTGCCATCCGGTCACCTTCATGCCGACCCAGCGGGGATGACGCCGCCGCACCAGCCGCCAGATTCCGAAGCCGCACACCACGGCCGCCACCCCGTACGAGACGGCCTTGGGCGGGGCGGCCAGGCGGGCCGCGGAGACCAGGCCGAGGGTGGCCAGCACCGAGGCCGCGTGGCCGAGCGCGATGGGCGGCAGCGCGTGGAGCACCCCCTTGCGCGACCGTTCCTGCAGGCCGAGGGCGACGGCGAAGAGCCAGCCCATGGCCGGGTTCAGGCCGTGGAAGGCACCGAGCCCGGCCAGGATCAGCACGGACGTCAGATCCATCAGGCGCCCTTCGTCGCGGTCGTGGCGGTGGGCCGGATCAAGGGAAGCAGTAGGAGTCGGAGGAGGAGTCGCCACCCTGCAGCCGGATCTGGTGCGCGCGCCGCCCGTCGGCGGCGAAGTCGACGAAGAACGCCGGGTCCAGGGAGATCGAGCCGTCGTCGGCGACGTCCACCTTGGCCATCCAGCCGGAGATGCCGTCGGGGTAGAAGACGTCGTCCCACGACCGGTACAGCGAGTTGGTGAAGTAGACCCGCCTGCCGTCCCGGCTCGCCTCGACTATCTGCGGCCCGCCGTTCAGCGCCCGGCCGGGCGCGGCCGGGTGCGCGTCACGTCGCGCGATGCCGCCGATCCGGATCGACCCGGTCTCGCGCGGGGCGAACGGGTCGGAGACGTCGTACGCCTTGAGCTCGCCGGTGCCCCAGGCGGAGAGGAGCAGGATCCGGTCGTCCAGGGTCAGCGAGATGTCGGTGACCAGCGGCGGCACCGCGCCGAACTGCTTGAGCGGCTCGGGCAGCAGGGCGGGGTCGGCCGGTTCGGCCGGGATCGTGATCGTCTTGCGGGCCTTCCAGACGCCGTCCTCCAGGTACCAGGTGAAGATGTTCGCCGACAGGTCCTCGACGTTGATCACGGTGTTGACGAAGCCGTAGGTCTTGGTCGGGTCGTGGGAGGGGCGCAGCTCCAGCGCCATCTGGTGCTGGTCGCCCAGGTCGATCTCCTGCAGGTGCCGGCGCTTGGCCAGGTCCCAGACGTGGAGCCGGTGGCCGTACTCCCGGGCGACCAGCAGGTCCAGTGAGGGCCCCGCCTCGATCTGGTTGGGCGTGCCCCACTCACTGGTGATCATCGTGTCGTGACCGAGGTGCCACCAGAAGTCGTAGTGGAGGCGCTGCGGCCCCCGTTCGGACTCCCAGCGGCCCGTGGGCTCGAAGGTTTCGTGGTCGAGTGTGAACACCCCGCCCGGCGCCTCTCCCGCCACGTCGCCGAGCGCGCTGACGTAGATCGCGTCGGTGCCGCAGTGCACGGTGTGCGGGCGACTGTAGCCGGTCTTCTCGAAGAGGGTCTCCGGCTCGATCGTCTTGACCAGCTTCGGGTGGCGGGGGTCGCCCTTGACGTCGAAGACGTGGATCCGGCTGGAGCGCAGACCGGGCACGATCAGGTAGCGCCGCTCGACGTGCGGGTGCGGGGCGTACGGGCACAGCGCCGCGCTGCACACGTTCCAGCCGAAGTGGTGGAGCTCGTCCCCGGGGACCGGCATGTCGTGCACGTCCACGATCGACCCGTCCGCCAGGTCGATCGTGGCGAGCCCGTCGGGTCTGTCCCCGCCGGAGGCGTCGAGCAGGGCGACGTAGGCCAACTCCTCCCGGGGAGCCAGCATCGCCTCGCGAGCGGACGGATAGAACGTGGGATCAGGCTGAATGAGTGGCATAGCGAACTCCTGCCTGCCGAGGTCGGGGCTATAACCCATTAATCTTGTGGGAAAACTCTCCGCTGTCCAGAGGTGATGGCGGGTAACCGTCCCGCGCGGTCTCGCGCCGCTTCGCTGCCCGGACGGACCGTTCACCGGTTGACGTGCCCACCTCGGGTGCACGTTAATGCGAACTTGACGTCAAGGGCCGGGGTGGAGTTCACGATCGGCGAGCCGGCGGCCCGGCACGGCCCGGCCGCCCACGTCCTGCGGCACTGGGCGGCGATGGGCCTGCTCGGCCCGGCCCGGCGGGTCAACGGCCGCCGCCGTTACGGCCCCGAGCGCTCCGCCAGGGTCGCGCTGATCGTGCGGGCCAAGCAGACGGGCGCGTCGCTGGAGCAGATCCGCGATCCGGTCACGGAGCCGGACGGCACTCCTCGGCGGCCTGCTCCAGGACGGCGAGCCGGGCCGCGGCGTGGTCGCCGCGGGGCCACAGGACGGCCAGGGTGGTGACGCCGAGTTCCGCGTAGCGGCCGAGGCAGTCGCGGAAAGCCTCGATCGAGGCGAGCGGGCGCTCTCCTCCGTAGCCGAGGACCGCCAGGCGCGGCAGGGTGCCCGGCTCGCGTCCCCGCGCGGCGCAGATCTCGTCCAGCAGGGCGATCTGACGCCGCACCTCGGCGTGCGGGGTACCGGCGTACACCCTCGGGTCCTGGCTGACGTCCTGGGTGATCCACAGGTCGGCGAAGCGGACCGCGAGCTCCATGCCGCGTGCTCCGGTGGCGGCGATCGCGAGCGGCGGCCGGCGGGGCTCGCCGCCCCCGATGGCGACCTGGTGCGCGGAGAAGAACCGGCCGGTGAAGTCGGTGCCGGGACGGCGCAGCAGCAGGTCGGTGAGCTCGACCCATTCGGCGAAGCGCGCCGTGCGGTCGGCCCGGGTGAGCGGCTCGCCGCCGAAGGCGTCGGAGTCGCCGCCGGGCCCGCCGGCACCGATTCCCAGGACGAAACGTCCCTCCGAAAGGGCGTGGAGGCTCAGGGCGGCCTTGGCGGAGGTGACGGGGTGGCGGAAGTTCGGAGACGTCACCATGGTGCCCACGCCGATGCGCGAGGTCACCGCTGCGGCCGCCGCCAGCGTGGTGTGGGCCTCGTGCCACGGGTCGCGGCCGTTCAGCAACAGGTGGTCGTAGAGCCACCCACGGCCCACACCGAGCTTCTCGGCGTGCGCCCATTCGTCGCGGAGCGTCGGCCACGGAGCATCCGGCCACATGATGGCGTCAAGCTGCATTCCGCCACGATAGCGGCGAACACCCGCATCCCGATCATCCCACCGGGGACCCCGGCCACCGGGCGGGTCGTCCGGCGCGGAAGGCCCTCCGGCAGGCCGTGGGAGCGCATCGCGCGGGTGAAGGCGTCACGGGTGCCGTCCGGGGAGCCGCCCGGCACGCGGGCGACACGTTCGGAAGGCGACGCGTGCCCGTCCCCGCCCCGGAAGCCCCCGCGCTCCCACGGGGCGCGGCCGGGGGTCATGACGGGATGGGGATGTGGACCCGGGGCAGACCCTGGGGCTCCTTGCCGGGATACTCGCCGCCCAGCATGGTGGCGACCGTGTACAGGTGCCAGGCCTGGTTGGGCTTCTTCAGGACGGGTTCGGCGAACAGTTTGCGGACCTCGTCGGGCTTGACGATGGGGGCCAGCAGGTCGAGGCGGCCGAGGACGTGGTCGCGCATCAGGCCGGTCAGCTCCTCGCCGGGGCTGGTCCGCCAGTTCCAGCCGCCGCCGGTCTTCGGCGCGGTCAGCACCCGCGGCCTGCGCTGCCACGGGTAGTACCGCCGACCGGCGGTGAACCGCCACGGCTTGCCCTCGACCGGGATGCCGCGCAGCCGCGGCGCGAGGACACCCAGGAGCTCGTAGATGACCTCCTCCGACAGCCGCCAGGCCTGGTCGAGCCCGAGCGCGGCGCGGACCACCCGGTTGTCGAGGAACGGCCAGATCTGATCGCCCCGGCGCAGCGAGCCCGCCCGTGCCCCGGCATGCCAGCGGCCGACCTTGTAGGTGATGTACATGTGGTCCAGCGCTTCCAGCGGCGCCCGCTCCCGCCAGGGTCCGGCCAGCTCGCGGGCGTGCTCGTTGGCCGCGTCGCTGAACAGCGCCGGGTCCCGCAGGAAGGTGACCTCGACCCGGCGCCGCAGCGCCTTGTCGCTCAGATCGGTCTGGAGCAGCAGCAGGCCGCCGGCGCGGAGGATCTCGCCGCTCTGCCCGGACATGGTCGGCTTGGCGCTGTACGGCAGGTAGCCGACGATCGACTCGTACGCCGACGTCATGCCCTCGCAGGCGCGCAGCGTCTCGTACGTCCGCGCCAGCGGGTGGTCGACGATGATCGCGTCCTTCTTCTCGGCGCGGGCCGGCGGGATGACGGTGTGCTCGATGCCGAGCACACCGGCGATCCGCCTGGCGATGATCACGTCGGGGTGGGTGTCCAGGCCGTTGGTGGTCGCGCGGAACGGGACGCCGGCCGCGTGCAGCACGGCGGCGATCAGGCGGCTGTCCCGGCCGCCGGTCAGGGCCAGGTTCACCGGGTCGCCCGCCGCGCGCAGCGGCTTCACGGTGGCCAGCAGCGCCCCGGCCAGGTCCCGGACGAGTTCCTTCTTGCGCTTTCGCGTCTCGGGCGCGGGCACGGCGGCCGGGAGCGGGTTCTCGGCGATCGTGCGCCTGCCGTCCCGGACGGTGACGGCCGCGGACGGCGGCAGCGCGGTCACCCCGCGGAAGGGCGTCTCGTCGGACAGGAAGTAGCCCTGGCGGACCATCGACTGCAGCGCGAGCACGTCCCACTCGACCCGCTCGCCGCCGGCGGCGAGGTGGACCAGGAGCGCCCTGCTGCCGATCACGTGTGCGTCGGGCGTCTCGGCGTAGTAAACCGGGCAGACCCGGTGGATCGCGGTGGCGGCGGACAGTTCCTCGCCGGTCGCCCGGAACGCCGAGAAGCATCCGCCGACGGCCTCGGTCCCCAGCACGGGCATACCCGCCAGCCGGTCGACCTCGCCCGGCTCGGCCAGGTAGCCGTTGACCCCGGTGACCCGGTCGTGCCCGGTCACCAGCAGGGGCGGCTGCCGGGAGTCGTCCGGTTCGTTGGTCCAGGCGAACATGGAGACACCGGGGCGGTGCCACTCGCGGGACCTGATGACCTCGGGGGGGACGGGGAAGGCGGCCTCGATCGCTCCCCTGACGGCGTGGAACATCGTCTCCGGGATTCCGCTTCTCCGGTCCTTGGCGGCCAGACCGAGATAAACGCGCATGGTGAAAGATCATATGTCGCGTCTTTTCAAGATATATAGGAAATAGCAAAGCGAATTATGGCCACCGTGAACGGGACGCTTTCCCGCGCCGTCACCCGTACGGTGGCCGCCGCCCGCGCCGATCACCGCCATTGTCCGCACCCGCGCACGGTCGTCGTCCGCACCCGGACCTGGCCGCCGTCCGAGCCCGATCACATACCGAACACGGTTTGCGCTCGCTTGGGTCAAGCACCCGCCCCGTGGCGGAGAGGGCCCGTCTAGGGGGTGACACGTATCCCCCGGAGGCGACATGAAGTCACGCGCGATCGCCACAGCCCTCGCCGTCATCGTCCTGCTGCCCGTCACCGCCTGCGGAGGCGCGGGAGACACCGGTGGGGCCGACACCCGGCCGGCGCCCTCCTCCGCGCAGGCGGCCCCCTCCCCGGCGCGGGAACAGGATTCCGCCGAGGCCGCGGACCGGACAGCCGGCGCGACCGCGGAAGCGCCCGCCGAGAACGAGGCCGCCGAGAACACGGGCGAGGACTCCGCCCGGCTGCGGGACACCGCCACCGAACAGGTCTCCACCTTCGCTCTCGACGTCGACACCGCCTCATACGGCTACAGCAGGCGGACCCTGCGGGAGGGTCGCCTGCCCGATCCGGGTCAGGTCCGGCCCGAGGAGTTCGTCAACGCCTTCAGGCAGGACTACGCGGAGCCGGAGGAGGACGGGTTCACGGTGCACATGGACGGGGCGCGCGGGCCCGGTGACGGCACCGCGCTGCTCAGGGTCGGCCTGCAGACCCGCGGCGCGGACCCCGAGGCGCGGCGCCCGGCGAACCTGACCTTCGTGGTGGACGTGTCCGGCTCGATGGCCGAACCCGGCAGGATCGACCTCGTCAGGAACGCCCTGCACAAGCTCATCGACCAGCTCGGGCCGGACGACCAGGTCTCCATCGTGGCCTTCAGCTCCAGCGCCGAGGTGATCCAGTCCATGACTCCGGCCACCGACTGGAACCGGCTGCACGCCGCCGTCGAGCGCCTGGCCGTCCAGGCGTCGACGAACCTCGAGGCCGGGCTCACCGCCGGTTACGCCGAGGCCGCCCGCGGCTTCCGGCCGATGGCCACCAACCGGGTCATCCTGCTCTCCGACGGTCTGGCCAACACCGGCGACACCAGCTGGCAGGGCATCCTCGACCGGGTCGAGGAGTCCGCCGGCAAGAAGATCACGCTCCTGTGCGTCGGCGTCGGCCGCGACTACGGCGACCAGTTGATGGAGCAGCTCGCCGACAACGGTGACGGCGCCGCGGTCTACGTCAGCTCCGTGGACGACGCCCGCAAGGTCTTCGTCGAGCGGCTCGCCACCAACCTCGACCTGCGGGCCCGTGACGCCAAGGCGCAGGTCGTGTTCAACCCGTCCACCGTGGAGTCGTACCGCCTGATCGGCTATGAGAACCGGCGGATCGCGGCCGAGGAGTTCCGCGACGACGCCAAGGACGGCGGCGAGATCGGCCCCGGCCACTCGGTGACCGCCCTGTACGAGGTGCGCCTGCGCAGCGGGGCCTCGGGCCGGCTGGCCACCGCCACCGTGCGCTGGCAGGACCCCGACACCCGCGCTCCGTCCGAGGCCGGCCGTTCCCTGGAGATCGGTGCCCTGGCGGAATCGCTGTGGGACGGGCCGCCGCCGAGGTTCCAGGTGGACGTGGTGGCGGCCGTCTTCGCCGAGTACCTGCGCACCCGTGAGCCGGCCGCCGAGTTGGGCCCCGCGGAACTTTCCGGCCACGCCACCCGCCTGGCCGCGGCCACCGAGGACGCCGCGGTGGGGGAGCTCGCCCGGTTGATCGACAGGGCCGCGTCGCTCGGTTAGCCGCGCGCCGCCGGCGCCGTCCGCCGCGACGGTTACAGGGTGCGGTGCGATGTCCTATACACTGGCGTGGTGCCAGCCGGGCGGAGTCCGGAAGGCACCACGTTTCACCTAGGGGCTATGGCGCAGCTGGTAGCGCGCCTCCATGGCATGGAGGAGGTCTGGGGTTCGAATCCCCATAGCTCCACCTCATGGGCCGTTCTTGAAATGGCCTGCAGGTGGTTGACGAGATCCCGTCCGATCGGCTCGATCGGGCGGGATCTCGTCGTTTTCCCGGCCGGCGTGGCCGTCGGCGGGCCCGTGCGAGCGCGTGCGGCGGTCGTGGAGAAGGGCGCGGGCGATGTGCGGCCACTGCGGGCGCAGCACGGACCGGTCGCGAGGCATGCGTGACCTCGCGGTCGGCGGTGAACTGTGCGGTTGATAGGAGGCGAGGTGCTCCTGACGATCGACGCGCTCTTTCCCGGACAACCAGAGGACCATCCCCACCTGAGGCGGTGGCCCGAACTGGCGGCGATGACGGACTTCTTCGTCGAGTTCGAGGAAAGAGGCGACGACTACGACTGGAGGGCGGCCTGGTCGACGGTCGAGGCCTACTCGTGAACACCCCGGCCACAGTTCCGGATCATGAGGGTGGCCCTGCCGGTGGCACCACGGCGCGAGCCGGGCGGTGGTGACGGTCAGCGGTCGCCGGACGCGGTAGGGCGAGTAGCGGGCATTGGCGGTCACCGGCATTCGCACCGTGTCGGCCGGGCCTGGTCAGGCACGCCGTTCGTCTTGCGACCCGTCGAAGTCGGTGAAGTACAGGCGGATCCAGTCGATGGACCGTGCGCGTGCCCGGGCGAGTCCGGCGATCTTGGGATCGGGGTGCGCGCGCAACTCCTTCAGGAGGTTGAAGGCGGAGCGCACGTCCTCTGACGGCGGCCTTCTCACTGTCTCCTCCCACCTCGCGACCTCTCCTGCGGCCCTGAGATGCCGTTCGAGACCGAGGACGACGCCCTTGTGCACACGCGACCTACTCGACGAGAGCATCTCGCCTATCTCGGCCCACCGGCGTTCCCTCGCCAGATGCGTCACCAGGCCTGCGGCACAGCGCTCCATCACGGCCGCCCTGCCGCCCAGGCCCGTACGCAGTGCCGCCTCGGCGGCCGGACGGATATCCGGATGGCGCATGAGGCTGCCCAGGGCGAACGCGGCCTCCCGGCCGGGGTCCATCGTGAAACGTACCTCGCTCCCGTTCTTGGGCACGTACACCGCGGTGCCGCAGGCCAGCAGCGCGGACAATTCCTCGATGACGTCGAGCGCCATGCTCTCCCGCCGGGCGATATCCGCCGCAGCCTGGCAGGCGCGGTGCAGCACGAGCAGCGCGTCGTCGGTGAGCAGGTGCCGCAGTAGTTCCTCGGTCGCCGTCTGCCGCAGGTCCCGGCCGTCCAGGGCGTCCCAGACCCACGCTCCCGGACGGCGGCGGTAGAGCTCGACGGCCCGCCGCGCGTCCCCGCGGCGCAGGTATCCCCGCAGGGCCGAGGCGCGATCGGCGGCGGACGGCCGCGGCTCGACGGCGGGCGGGTCTCCGTCGAAACGCGCCGCATCGATGGCGGCCCCGTCGAACATCGCCCCGCCGAGAAGGGCCCCGGTGAAGTCGGCGCCGGTGAGATCGGCGAGGCTGAAGTCCGCCTCCCGCAGGTCGGCCTCACGGAAGTCCGCCCCCGGCAGCCCGGCGCCCCGGAACGACGCGCGGGCCAGCCGGGCGTTGCGGAAGACCACCGCCTCACCGGTGGCAAGATCGAATAGTGACTCTTCCAGGCCCGCTTCCTGGAAGTCGGCGTGGGACAGGCGTGCCTCCCAGAAGGAGGCCCGGGGCAGGTCGGCCCGCCGCCACCGGCTCATCGCGGAGTGCACGGCGTGGAAGGAGACGTCCTCGCCGATAACGTTGTCGAAACCGCACTGGAAGAGCGTGACTCCGCTGAACCCCGCCCGGTCGCACCGGACACCGGTGAAGTCGGAGTCCATGAGGTGGGATCCGGAGAGGTTGGCTCCGGACAGATCCGCCCTGGAGACGTCCAGGAAGTCCGCCTCGAGACGGGGCAGCCAGGCGCCGGCGAGGTCGAGACCCGGCGCGGCGACGTCTTTGAGCCGGGCCCGCCCGCGGGCGGCTTTCTCGAGATCCTCCCGCGTGACTACGCGTCGCTCAGGAGTCATTGTCCTCCGTCCATTCCGAGACCGCACGCTCCGGGCCGCCCGGGGATGAGTGTCGTCCACCGCCGTGCATCCGCGTGTGGAGACGCCGCCCATGCTGGACGCCGGCACTTGGAAGCCACCTGTGACCGGCTGGTGCGGTGAGCGGAGGTCTCTGCCGGTCCGGGAAGCGGCGGTTCATCGGACGAATCAGCCGGTTACCAACAGTCCTCGCGCTTGCTGTCCAACAACAGTCCAGCCAGATAGGCGCGTGCCGCACGGCGGGGCTCGACGCGGAAGAACCGAGGGCGATCCGGGCCATCAGGCCCTCGAAGGCGGCCCGTATGGCGTCGAGCACCTGCCGCGGTGGGGTTCCGGCAGACGGCGGGCCACGCCCATCACGGGGCCTCCTTGAGGTCACCGGACCGGACACCGCTCCGGCCGCCGCCGGACCTCCGGATCGCCCCCGGCTGGGACGCGCCCCGGGAAGCGATCACCGCCCGCGCGGGGAGCGATCTTCACGCGGGCGGTCTCGCCCCAGGCCGACGCCGTTGGTGAACATCCCACTTCAGGGCCGTTCTTGAGATGGCCTGAAGATAGTGACGAGATCCCGTCCGATCGGCTCGATCGGGTGGGATCCCGTCGTTTTCCCGGCCGGCGTGGCCGTCGGCGGGCCCGTGTGAGCGCGTGCGGCGGTCACTTCTCCACGTGAGGGGGACGATTGCTGTTCGAAGAGATACCGGGTGAAGCGCACGGAACGCCCGTGAACGAAGTCGGGGCGAACCTGTATCGACCGAAGTCCGATGACCGGCCGTTGGGTGCGCGCGTGCGCGTCGGCACCTGCGAGGTCGTGTCGAGGATGATCAGCTCCCGCGTCCGCCCGTCGTGGCCGCACGTCTTGACATGCAGCCATCCGGCTGCCTAAATTAAAGGCAGCCGAAAGGCTGCATATCGACAAGCGGCAACCCGGGTACGAGGGCGGACATGGACGAGGTGTTCAAGGCGCTGGCCGATCCGAGCCGGCGCGCGCTGCTCGACTCGCTCAACGCCCGCAACGGGCAGACGCTGCGCGAGCTGTGCGCCGGACTCGACATGGCCAGGCAGTCCGTCAGCAAGCACCTCGCGGTGCTGGAGGAGGCCGGGCTGGTCACCACCGTGCGGCGGGGCCGGGAGAAGCTGCACTACCTCAACGCCGCGCCCGTGCACGAGATCGCCCACCGGTGGATCAGCCGCTACGACCGGGCCAGGGTCCAAGCCCTGGCGGACCTGAAACTCGCCCTGGAGGAGACCCCGATGGACGCGCCGACCTTCGTCTACACCACCTACATCCGCACCACCCCGCAGAAGCTCTGGCAGGCGCTGACCGATCCCGCCTTCACCCGCCGCTACTGGGCCACGGAGTTCACCACGGACTGGTCCGTCGGCTCGCCGATGACCTGGGACAACCACGGCGTGCTGATCAGCGACCCGGAGCAGGTCGTGCTGGAGGCCGAACCCTACAGCCGGCTCTCCTACACCTGGCACGCCATCACCCCGGAGCTCGCCAAGCGCTTCGGCTGGGACGAGGAGCTGCTCGCCCGGCTGTCCGGCGAGGCCCGCTCGAAGGTCACCTTCACGATCGAGGAGGCCGCGCAGGTCGTGAAGCTCACCGTCGTGCACGACGGCTTCGAGCCCGGATCGGGCCTGGCCGAGATGGTCAGCCACGGCTGGCCGAACGTGGTGGCGAGCCTGAAGTCGCTGCTGGAGACCGGCGAACCGCTGCCGGACGACGCGTGACCTCCCCGATCAGGGCTCGACGACGTCGCGGGGTGCCGCCGGGCCGGCCCGCCCGGGCGACCGCCCAGCGGAAGGCGAGCAGCCCGAAAGGTGCCGAAACCGGCCAAAATCACGTCATCGCCCGTGCGTAGGGCGTCGGTGGTCGTGTCGATGAAGGCGTTGAGGGCTTTCTCAGCCTGGGGCTTCTCCAGGCCCGCCTTCTCGGCGATCGCGTCGACGAGTTCGCTCTTGTTCCTGGTCCTCTCTATCGGGCGCGGGACCATCAGAGGCGGTGACACGCCCTCAGCTCCCTTCTCTCAAGTCGGAGGATGAGGCACGCGCTCTCCTGGGCGGTACGGTCGGGCAGGGTCGGGTATGCCGGGATCATCATCGGCGGCGGGATCTCCGGGGCGCACGACCTCGTCGTGAGCCCGACGGCGCGGGCGGTGTGCGGCCGCCGCGGGCGCATCACGGACCGGTCACGAATGGGAACCCGAGATCGACTCGATCACCGCGATCTACTGCGTCCCCGAGATCGGATAGCGCGCCGGACGGCGAAGGGCCCCATCGCGACGGCGGCCGGTTCGCGCGGCGCGACCTAGGATCGGGCCATGCCCTTGACCGCGGACGACATCGATCGGTTCGAGGCCTCCAGGCCGCGTCTGGAGGCCATCGCCTACCGCCTCCTCGGCTCCGCCGGGGAGGCCGAGGACGCCGTGCAGGAGACGTTCCTGCGCTGGCAGGCCGCCGACGTCGACCGCATCGAGGTCCTCGAGGCCTGGCTGACGAAGGTCCTCACCAACCTGTGCCTCAACCAGCTCACCTCCGCGCGGGCGCGCCGCGAGACCTATGTGGGCCAATGGCTTCCCGAGCCGCTGCTCGCCGGTGACCCGATGCTCGGCCCGGCCGAAACCGCCGAGCAGCGCGAATCGGTCTCATACGCGGTCCTCACCCTCATGGAGCGCCTCTCTCCCAACGAGCGGGCGGTGTACGTGCTGCGGGAGGCCTTCGACTACCCGCACCGGGAGATCGCCGAGATCCTCGGCATCACCGAGGCCGCCAGCCAGCAGATCTTCCACCGCGCCAAGAAGCACGTCGCGGACGGCAAGGCCCGAGCCGAGATCGACGAGGCCGCCGCCCGGCGGATCGTCGAGGAGTTCCTGGCGGCCGCCACCAGCGGCCGGACCGATCCGCTCGTGCGCCTGCTCACCGAGGACGCCATCTCGATCGGAGACGGCGGCGGGAAGGTCCCGGCCCGCGCCAAGGCGTTCGAGGGCGCCGTCGCGGTCGCGAAGTTCCTGCGGGGCCTGTTCAAACCCAGCAAGGCCAAGCGCGCCGTGGTCGGTGGCGCGCCCGAGGTCTACGCCTGGACCGCCAACGGCGATCCCGCCGTGGTGGCCGTCGTGGACGGCCGGGTCGTCGGCGTCATGTGCCTGGAGGTCACCGCCGAGGGCATCACCGCGTTCCGCAACCAGGTCAACCCCGACAAGCTCGAACGCGCGACCGCGCGCTGGGCGGCCGCCGACCACGGGGAGCCCCTGTGCAACGCCTTCTGATCGCTATGTGAGGTGCTTCACATCGCGCTCCTGTCAGGAAACGGCGGGCCGCCCGGTTCAAGGGGCAAACCCGCGTACGACAGGAGCAAGGAAATGCAGCACCGCATCGTCGTCCTCGGAGCCGGATACACCGGAGCCATCGCCGCCGGTCGCCTTGCCAGGCGGCTCCGCCGCGAGGACGTCGCCATCACCCTCGTCAACGCCGAGCCCCACTTCGTCGAACGCGTCCGCATGCACCAGCTGGCGGCCGGCCAGGACCTCAAGCCCCGGCCATTCAGCGAGATGTTTGCGGGCACCGGCGTCGGACTGAGGCTCGCGAAGGTCACCGGCGTCGACGTCGACCGCAGGACCGTCGCCGTCGTCGACGCGAACGGCGCCGAAGAACTCGCCTACGACACGCTCGTCTACGCCCTCGGCAGCGGCTGGAACGCCCAGGGCGTACCCGGGGCCGCCGAGCACGCCTATGAGATCGCCGGCCGCCCCGGAGCACTCCGGCTGCGCGAGCGCCTGGCCCGCCTCGACGCCGGGCGGACCGTGGTCGTCGTCGGCGGGGGCCTCACCGGCCTGGAGGCCGCGACCGAGATCGCCGAGGCCCGCCCGGACCTTGACGTCGCCCTCGCCGCCCGCGGCGACCTCGGGGACTGGCTCTCGCCCAAGGGCCGCGAGCACCTGCGGAAGGTCTTCGGCAAGCTCGGGATCACCGTGCACGAGCACACCACCGTCACCGGCGTCGAAGCCGAGCGCGTCGCCACCGCCGACGGCAGGGTCATCCCGGCCGCGGTCACCGTGTGGACCACCGGCTTCGCGGTCCACCCGATCGCGAAGGCGACCGCCCTGAAGGTCACCGACACCGGCCAGATCGTGGTCGACGGGACCATGCGCTCGGTCTCGCACCCGGACGTGTACGCCGTCGGCGACGCGGCCATGGTGATGGGCCCCGGGGACAAGCCGCTGCGGATGTCGTGCGCCTCGGGAACTCCGACCGCGTGGCAGGCCGCCGACGCGATCGCGGCGCGCCTGACCGGCGGGAAGCTCCCGAACACACCGATCCGCTACTTCAACCAGTGCATCTCACTGGGCCGCAAGGAGGGTTTGATCCAGTACGTCACCGCCGACGACCGCGCCGTGCGGGCGGCCCTGACCGGACGGCTCGCCGCCGTCTACAAGGAGCTGGTCTGCAAGGGCGCCGCCTGGGGCGTCGCCAACCCGACGCTCGGGCTGCCGACCCGGCGCCGCCGCGTCACGCGGGAGCGGGCCGCGGCGGGTTCGGCCGTCAAGGCGCCGGCGTAGAGCACGAAGCGAAGCAGGCACCCTCGATGTCGCCGGCCGGCGAAGAAGACAGGCGAAAAAATCAGGAAGCTTCGCGGCGAGCACTCCGGCGACCTCGATACCCGCACAACCCCGGGAAACGATCACAGGAATTCCGGGAATCGATCTTCCTGGTCCCTCCTGCGTCCCAGGCCGGCCCCATTCGTGAACACCCCACCTCTGGGCCGTTCTCGAGACGGCCTGAAGGTAGTTGACGAGATCCTGCCCGGGGCGGCCTGGGAAGCTCCGGCGGTGCGTCCGGACTCGACAGGCCGGGAACGCCGGCCCGGTCGCCGCCGCCCGCCAGGACCGGCGCAGCACGGTCCCACGGTCCGCGACAAGGTGATCGACTTTCGCTTTGCGCCCGCTGTACCATGACGTGGTCGTCGCGGCCGCGAGGAGGGTGTATGAGTCCTGGTGTTCCGGTCATGCGAATCACCATCACCCTGTTCGCGGTGCTGGCCGCCGGTCTTCTGCCCGCGACCGCCGCTCACGCGCAGCCGGGCGCCCCGGGCCTGGAGATCAAAGAGAACCGGTTCCACGTCAAGGCGATCGGCCCCGGCTTCGTGCTGAAGCTGTCGCCGCGCGGGCTCGACGTGCGCATCGACGAGGGGAGATTCGGCGACCCCGCCACCGGAAACCCGATCGAGCGGCAGACGATCGACCTCACCGGGCGCGCGCTGCGGCCCTTCGAATGCGAGAACGGCACGTACACGATCAAGACGGGAACCTTCAAGCGCACCTATCGGGTCTCGCAGTTCGCCAGACGTCCGCTTCCGTACACCGAGGGGTTCGCCACCGGCTCACCGGGCATCTTCACCCCGTTCGTCGGTGAGCTCGAAGGGACCGTGACCGACGCCGAGGGCCGGACGCTGCGCTTCCTGATCTCGGATCTGGTGCAGGAGGTCCTGACCGCGGACGGTTTCTCCGCCACTGCGCCGATCCACGGTCTGTTCGTCGACCAGCGTGGGCGGGTGCGAGACCGCATCTCGCTCATCGGCCGCTTCAACTCCGGACGCGACGGCCAGGGGGCCACCTATGGGATCGAGGACCGTGGCACCTGCCGGCAGATCGCCGATCTTCCCTATGGTCCGGGCAGTGAGCGCGCAGTGGTGACGGGACCGCTTTTCGTGCTCCCGTTCAGTGCGCCCGTGACGGTGCCCGACGACCACTGAGTCCCCGTCGCGTAAGCGACCGCGCCGCGCACCGGACCCGGGAGGCCCCGCCCACCGCGGGAGCGCCCGGGGCCTGCCGGGAAAGCGCCGGCCGCGGTGACTCGTCGTGGGCCGTGGTGATCCGGATCATCGGGATAAGGTGGCCGCGGCAACCGCCAGGACGGCACTCGGGGTCCCGGTACGCACGCGCTCATGGTGTTCCCCGGGCGTGGGCCCGCCGCTCACGGGTATCGGCGGCACATGCCCGACCTGCTTTCCGAATCGGCCCTGCGTCAGGCCGTCGACCTGTTCGTCCGCCTGGTCGAGGCGGCGGGCGCGATCGTCATCGTCCTCGGCGCGGGCGTGGCCTTCGTGCGGTTCCTGCTGGTGGCGGTGCGGCGGAGCGGGGAGGACTTCATCGCCGTGCGCCTGCTCCTGGGGCGCTTCCTGGCGCTGGGCCTGGAGTTCCAGCTGGCCGGTGACGTGCTGCGCACGGCCATCGCCCCGACCTTCCAGCAGATCGGACAGCTGGCGGCGATCGCGGCCATCCGCACGGCCCTGAACTTCTTCCTCAACAAGGAGATCGAGCGCGAGGGCCGCACGGTCCAGGACGCCCGCCGTCACCCGGCGGACCGGGAGACGCGAGCCGCCGGGGACGGCGGCCGGGACGGGGGCGGTTGAGGCCGCGGACACCGTCGCGGTGCCGGCCGCGGTGGCCGACCGGCTCGGGCCGGCCACCGCGGCCGATTCCGCCGACGCCGCTCAGCGGGTGTTCGATCGAAGCCGCCGGTCAGCCCGATGGGACCAGCCAACTCGGTGGAACCGGACCCGTCAGCACCCACTTCGCGAGCTTGCCCGCCTTGGTGTCCCGCGCGGCCTCACGCTCGAGCCGTGCGCGGACCGCGGGGCTCGGTGTCCGGGGCGGCAGGTGGAGGTTGGCGAGTCCGAGCACCGCGCTGTGGCGCAGCTCTTCGGAGACCTCGCGGTCGAGGACCGCGGCGAGTTCCTCGGCCAGGCCGGGGACGCCGTGACCGACACGACCGGCCAGCTCGGCGGCGGCCTCGGCGGCCTCGTCCGATCCGTCGAGCAGGGCGCGCAGCCGGGGGACCAGCGTGGGGCGTTCGGCGGCGGGACCGATTTCGGCGAGCGCGTACAGCGCCAGGCCGAGCGCGCCGCCGCGCAGGTCCGGGAGCAGGGCCATGAGCGTCGACCGCGCGTCGGGCACCCGCAGCGCGTAGCGCTCGACCTCGGGGGCGAGGCCGCGCATCGCGCCGTTGCCGGCGCGCACGAGGGCCACGAGCACCTCCGGTGAGGTCTCGTGCATACGCGCCAGATACCATCCCGCGCTCGGCGCGGTGCTGCTGTCGTCGAGCGCGTTCAGCATCGTCGCGAGGAAATCCGGTTCCGGCCGCAGCATCTCGCAGGGCCCGCACATGCACCGCTCGCACGCCTCGGCGTGGCGCGCCCGCTCCTCGGCGGTGAGCTCGGCCAGTCCGACATACTTGTCGTCGCCGTGCAGCCCCTCTTCGCTGACGGACCACAGGTCACCGCGGAGCACCACGTAACCCCAGTCCTTGGCGAGAAGCTCGCCGAGCGGGGGCGGCTCACTCTCCAGTGTGAGCCCGTGCTCCTTGGCCAGCCAGGTGAAACGGTCCCAGTCCGCGGCGAGCGCAAGCTGGAACCAGTGCTCCCACGCCCACGCCGATCGCGCGCAGCAGCCGGCGAAGTCTCCGAACACCCAGCTCAGCTCGTCACCGTCGACAGCCGAGGGATTCGTATAGGCGTACCCGACCCCATCCTCTAGGTACTCATAGACCCCTGAATATGCTGACGAACCGGTATACCATCTGATGAACTCCTTTACGGCTTCCCAGATCGCCTCGTGCAACGCGGCACGATCACCCTCGCCCGACACCTCAAGCAACACCACACCGGCTCCCATGTCGGATACCGTACTGGATCAAGGGATCAGGAAATCCCCGGCAAACCAGATGGCGTTCACCGTCCGCACCACCGAGGTCGTCGCCGGCGCCACCGACGTCCCGGCCCTGGCGCGCGCGGCCGGACCCGGCACGCGGAGCAGACGTCCGGGGCTTCGCACCGGCCTCCAACTCCACGGGAGCCATGCCGTGGGAGATGATCGAAGGCGAGATGCGCGCGCTGACTGTGATCGTCGTGGTGGTGGCGTTGGCGGTCGCCCTGCTGTGGGCGTTCCAGCGCCACCTGATCTACCTGCCCGATTCCGGGCCGGTCCCGGCGGCCGCGTCCGTGCTGCCGGGTGGCCGGGACGTCACCCTGGTCACCGAGGACGGTGTGCGGCTGGGCGCCTGGTTCTTCCCGGGAGCGGAGCCTCGGCTCGGGGCCACCGTCCTGGTCGCGGGCGGTAACGCGGGCAACCGCGGACACCGTGTCACGCTGGCCCGCGCGCTTGTCGGGCGTGGTGTCTCCGTGCTGCTGATGGACTACCGAGGCTACGGCGGCAACGAGGGCAGCCCGGCCGAGGAGGCCCTGGCGGCGGACGCGCGGGCCGCTCGCGCGTTCCTCGACTCCACGCTCCCCCGGGGGGAGCGGCTGGTCTATTTCGGCGAGAGCCTGGGCGCGGCGGTGGTCACCGAGCTCGCCACCGAGCACCCGCCGGACGGACTGCTGCTCCGCTCGCCGTTCACCGATCTGGCCGCCGCGGGTCAGGCCAACTACCCGTTCCTTCCCGTGCGCCTGCTGCTCCGCGACCGCTTCCCGCTGGCGGAGCGGCTGGCCTCCGTGCGCGTGCCCACCACCATCGTGTACGGCTCGCGCGACACGATCGTGCCGCCGCACCTCAGCCGGTCGGTCGGGGAGGCGGCCGGCGGGCCGGTCCGGGTCATCGAGGTCCCCGGAGCGGGGCACAACGACCCGGTGCTGTTCGACGGTCCCGACATCGTGTCGGCGGTGCTCGACCTCGCCGAACGCCCCTGACCGATGCCGCCGCGCCGGCGACGTCCCGCCCCCGGGACCGCGTAACGGCCTTCGCGGCATTTCTGTCGGAGTGGTCCGCTACGTTCCGGACCCATGATCAACCGTTCACCCGACGGCGCAGCCGTGTGGGAACAACACAGCAGGGTGCGGGTGGTGCCGCCCGTCCGGCCCCGCAAGCTGGCGAAGGTCCCCTTCGTCGAGCTGGCGGACGGCCGGCTGCAGGGCGTGGTGTCGAGCGGCTCGGACATCAGCCGGGTCTACGTCTCCTCCATCGCCGCCGGCACCCACGCCTACAACTGCAGCACCAACAACAACCGCCCGTGCGGCGGCCTGTACGGCGCGCCGTGCAAGCACCTGCGCGCCCTCGCCGCCGAGGCCGTGCTGCAGTACGGCACCGACCGCGTGGCCCGCTACCTGAGGGCCGACGTTCCCGAGGGTGCCGACCTGATCGGCTGCCTGAACGGCGCCCACGAGCCCGCCCCCGCCGCCATGGTGTTCAGCCGCTTCCTGCGCCACCTGGCCTACCTGGAGGTGCCTGACACCACCATGCCGATCCCCGAGCTGCACTGGTTCCCGGCCGCGGGGGTGGTGCGCTGATGCTCGCCGTACAACTGGCCGGACTGCTCGACGGTGACCCGGAGGGCACCGGGGAGGCGCTCGCCCTGGTGTCCGGTTTCGACGACGCCCTGGTGCACGGCCTCGCCCGGCTGGCCGAGGAGCGTGCCGAGGCGCTGGCCGCCCTGGCCGGAGCCTTCGCGGCCACCCCGATCGGCGAGCGGCTGGCGGAGGCCGTGGCCAAGGTCGCCTCCGGCTCGATCGCCGCGGAGCACCTGACGGCCCTGGCCGGCGGCCGGGCCGCGCTGTTCGGCGCCGTGCACGACGCCCTGCTCGCGGACCTGGACGCGGCGCTGGGACGTGAGCGCGCCCCCTGGCGGGCCGCGCCGGAGCCCGAGGAGGACGGCGGCGGCAACCTGCTCGGCGGTGCCCGGTCCTGGCTGCGTGAGCTGGCCATCACCGGCTGGCGCGGTGTCGACCACGACCTCGTCTCCGCCGCGGACCAGATCATCGAGGCGCTGCCGGCCGTGCCGGGACAGCGCAGGCTCGCGGTGCTGCTGGACGGTCTCGCGGCCGAACTGCGCGCCTCCTGCCCGGTCGGCACGATGAAGCACGTGCCGGTACGGCGCTGGGCCGGTCTGTGGACCCGGGCCCTGCTGCTGTCGCAGGACGGCGTCCTGCCCGGTGCTCCCCAGCCCGTCGGCACGGTGTCGGGGCGGTTGCTGATCCTCGGCGTCGACGTGCACGAGCACGGCACCGCGGTCCAGTTCCAGGTCCACGCCGTCCTGGAACCCGCCGACGGCGGCCGGGCCCGGCTGGTGCGGACCGGCGTCGCCGCCGCCAAGGTGGACACCATCACCGGTCCCGCGATGTGGAAGCTGCTGCACCGCCACCCCGTGCTGCTGGCCGCGCTGGCGGACCGCCGCAGCCTGGACGTCACGGACCTGCCCCTGCTCGACAGCGGCGATCTGGTCTGGCACGACGACCGGGCCCTGCCGGGCAAGCCCGCCGACCCGTTCACCACCGCCCGGCTGCTGCTCGCCGGCGCGCTCGCCCCGGCGACGCCGCCCCTGGACCGCGACCCGGTGCGCATCGCCGAACCCGTGCTGGTGGAGGGCTACCAGGTCACCGGGGACGGCTCGTTCGACCTGGACGGCACCGTGCTCGCCGTGGACACCGAGCGGCTGCCCTCCTGCGGCCCGCTCACGCCGAAACTGGTGGCGGACTCCTCGGCATGCGTCGGGCTGGTCCGCTGGGACGGCGGCCGCTGGCTGCTGCAGCCACTCGCCGTACAGGCGAAAGTCAAGCGGGAGACGGTCGAGGCCGGCACCGGCGACTGGGCGCTGGGCCCCACCGACCCCAAGGTGGTGAAGGCCGAGGCCAAGGCCGGAGACGCGGTCGCCGTACTGCGCGAGCGAGCCGGACGGTTGCTGAGACGATGAACGCTGACATTCCCGTGGGCGCCGACGCTTCGATGAGCGACGGCATCGTGGCCGGTGACGGCGCTACGGTGAGCGCCGGGCAGAACCGGCGCCAGGTGCTCTACTGGCGGTTGCTCGCCCGTCTCTTCGACCACGACGAGCAGCCCGCGCTGGAGACCGCCGCCATGGCGGTCGTCGGTGATCTCGGCCTGCCCGCGGCGCTGCTCGACCCCGCGGTCTCGGTCGACACTCTGGTGCAGCGCTTTCCCGAGCTGGCCGCGGAGTTCCAGAACCTGCTCACGCCGGGGGAGAGCGCGCCCGGCGACGAGGTGCGCAGGGCCGCCCTGGTGTCGAAGCTGCTGCTCAACGTCTTCGCCACCGGAACGGGCGACGTCACCGCCACCCGGCTCGCGGCCTGGCAGCAGGACGCCGGCTGGTTCAGGCAGGCCCTCTGCGCCGGCCCCGGAGCGGGCACGGGCACGGGCACGGGGACCGGAGCGGGGGCCGGCCCCGGAGCGGGCACGGGTGCCGGGACCGGTGGTGAGAACGGCGGCGAACTGGCCGGAGTGCTGGCCGGTCTGGAGGCCGACCTGGTCAGCCGCATGCGGCTGCGCGAGGTCCTGGCCGACCCGGCCCTGGCGAGACAGCTCACGCCCAGCATGTCGCTCGTCGAGCAGTTGCTGCGCGACAAGGCCAACCTCTCGGGGGTGGCGCTGGCCAACGCCAAGGCGTTGATCCGCAGGTTCGTCGACGAGGTCGCCGAGGTGCTGCGCACGCAGGTCGAGAAGGCCAGCGCGGGCGTCATCGACCGGTCGGTGCCGCCCAAGCGGGTGTTCCGCAACCTCGACGTCGAGCGCACCATCTGGAAGAACCTCACCAACTACAACCCCGAGGACCAGCGGCTCTACGTCGACCGGCTGTACTACCGGCGCACCGCCAGGCGCACCACGCCGGCCCGGATGATCGTGGTCGTCGACCAGTCGGGCTCGATGGTCGACGCCATGGTGAACTGCACCATCCTGGCGTCGATCTTCGCCGGGCTGCCCAAGGTCGACGTGCACCTCGTCGCCTACGACACCCGCGCGCTCGACCTCACCCCGTGGGTGCATGACCCGTTCGAGGTGCTGCTGCGCACCCAGCTCGGCGGCGGCACCGACGGCACGGCCGCCCTGGCCGTCGCCCAGCCGAAGGTGGCCGACCCGCGCAACACCGTGGTCGTGTGGATCTCGGACTTCTACGAATGGAACTGTGACGCCGTCTTCGCCGGGATGGAGGCGCTGCACCGCTCCGGTGTCCGGCTCATCCCCGTGGGCTCGGTGAACAGCGGCGGCCAGCAGAGCGTCAACCCGTGGTTCCGGCAGAAACTCAAGGACCTGGGCACACCGGTCATCTCCGGCCACATTCGCAAACTCGTGTTCGAACTCAAGAACTTCCTCGCTTAGGAGAATCCCCCGATGACCAATGAGATGCTGCGCGCGCCCGCCGAAGTGAAGTACGCCGAGGAGCTCGACTGGCTGGAGTCGATCGACGACGGTCCCAAGCCGTTCTCCTGGCGGCTCAGCCCCCGGATGGTCCGGCTGTTCGTGCTCGGCTCCGAGCGCTCCGACGGCCTGGACCGGGAGATCTCGCAGAAGTGGTTCGGTGACCGGAGTTTCGTCGAGCGCAGCATCGTGACGCTCGCCTCCGACCGCGGCCTGCTGCTGATCGGCGACCCCGGAACCGGCAAGAGCTGGCTGGCCGAACTGCTCTCCGCGGCCATCTGCCGCAACTCCACCCTGGTCGTCCAGGGCACCGCGGGCACCACCGAGGACCACATCAAGTACTCGTGGAACGTCTCCATGGTGATCGCCAAGGGCCAGTCCCGCGAGTCGATGATCCCCTCGCCCATCATGACGGCGATGGAACAGGGCATGATCGGCCGTTTCGAGGAGCTGACCCGCTCGACCAGCGACGTGCAGGACGCCCTGATCTCGATCCTGTCCGAGAAGTACGTGTCCATCCCCGAGCTCGACACCGACAACACCGTGTTCGCCCGGCCCGGGTTCTCGATCATCGCCACGGCCAACAGCCGCGACCGGGGCGTGAACGACCTGTCCTCGGCGCTGAAACGGCGGTTCAACTTCGTCCGCATCCCGGTGGTGACGAGCAAGACCAGCGAGGCGGAGATCGTCCGCTTCCGCACCACGGAACTGCTGCGCCGGCACCGGATCGAGCTGGATGTGCCGCCCACGCTGCTGGACATCCTGCTGCAGAGCTTCGCCGACCTGCGCGCCGCGGCGGCGTCGGCCGCCAGCGAGGACGAGAAGCTGGAGTCGGCGCTGTCCACCGCCGAGCAGATCGGCGTCCTGGAGGACGCCATCCTGCACAGCCACTTCTTCGGTGACCGCACGCTGCGCGCCCAGACGCTGGGCGGTGCCCTGGTGGGCTCGCTGGCCAGGCGCGCCCCCGAGGACCTGGCCATCCTGAACAAGTACTGGCACGGGGTCGTCGAACCGCGCAGCAAGAAGGACGGCGGGGAGTGGACGAACTTCCTCGAAGGCGGCCGTCAGGCGATCTCCACGCTGTCATGAGCACCTTCGACGCCCTGCGCGAGCAACTCCTCGACGCCGCCGAGGCATTCTCCGGCGGCCGGGACGCCCTGCCCGGCATCCTGTCCGGCATGGTCGACGACGTCGACCGGGTGCTGCGCGAGGAACTTGAGATCTTCCCGGTGTGTCACCACTCACCGGCCTCCGCGCTCGCCATGACGCGGCGGCTGCGCGACAAGCGGCCCAAGGTCGTCTACCTGGAACTGTGCGAGGACCTGCGGCCGCTCCTGGACGAGCTGCGCAACTGCCGGCTGCCGGTGGCGCTGCAGGCGTTCGCCACCGACCTCGACGGCTTCCCGCCCGGCTCCGGCCCGCTCAGCGTCGTGGCGCCGGTCACCGAGGCGTCGGCGGAGTACCAGGCCATCGCCTACGCGCTCGAGACCCCCGGCGTCGAACTGGTGCTGGTCGACCGCTCGGTGGACCACGTCTTCCAGTGGCTGCCCCGGGAACCGGACGGGCCGGCGGGCCCCGAGCCCGCCGCCCCCGAGGACGACACCGCCGGGCACGGTGAGGAGGCGGCCCTGCACGGCGACGCCGTGGGCGTCGAGATCGGCGACCTGCGGCCCCGCTTCGCCGAGCTCGAAGCGCACCTGCTGCACCACGGCAAGGTCCGGCACTGGTCCGAGTGGTGGGACCAGTACGTCGAGCAGCCGCTGACCGGAGCGGACTACGGCACCTACCGCCAGGCCATGGCGCTGGTCGGCAGCCTGTTCCGGCGACTGCGCCCCTCCGGGGACGACCGCCTGGCCCGTGACGAGGAACGCGAACGCTACATGTGGACCCGGATCCGCGAGCACCTCGCCACCTCGGGCGCGGACCCGGCGGACTGCCTGTACGTGTGCGGCGCCTTCCACGCCGTCAGCCGGGTCGCCGAGTTCGGCCTGGCCTCCGAGGCGCCCCCCTACACCGTCACCCCCCGCACGGCCACCCGCTGGCTGTACGGGCTCATCCCCTCCAGCCACTCGGCCATCGAGGCCCAGTTCGGCCTGGCCCAGGGGTCGGTGTCGATCGCCGCGGCGACCTGGGCCAAGGCGGCGACCCGCGGGGGCGTCACGCCGTACCGGCTCCAGGGGCAGAAGGGCGGCCGCACCCGCTCGCGGGCCGCGAAGTCCGCGCCGCCCGCGCCGCCCGTCCCGCGGGAACCGGCCGCCGACCGGCTGTCGGGGTTCCTGGCCACCCCGCCCGCGCTGGACGGCCTGGACGAGGACGAACTGCGCGGGTGGTGCGTCGACATCGTGCGGCTGGCCCGCCGCAACGGCTACCTGGCCAGCACGGCCGACGCCATCGCGGTGTTCGAGACGTCGATCCTGCTCGCCGGTCTGCGGGGCCGGGCGAGGCCGACGCCGTACGACTTCCAGGACGCCGCGGTCACCTGCATCGAGAAGGACGTCGTGCCGGGCCGCCGCGACGTCCGCCGCCTGTGCGAGATCCTCCTGGGCGGCGACCGGATCGGCACGGTCGGGTACGACGCGCTCCCTCCGCTGGCCCAGGACGTGTACGACCGGCTGGCGCCACTCGGGCTGGACCTGAGCAGGCGCACCCAGCAGCGGGTACTGCTCGACCTGGTGGCGAACCCCGAACTGGTGCCGTGCTCGGACCTGCTGTGGACGCTGCGCTACCTGCTGCCCGACGACGCGGTCCGGCCCATCATGGGGGCGCGCCGCCTCGGCGAGCGGCCGATCCAGGAGAGCTGGGACCTGGCGATCGGCCGCCACCAGCGGTCGATCATCGAGCTGGGTTACGAGGGCGTCACCATCGAACAGGTGCTGGAGCAGCGGCTGCGCCGCAAGGTGTGGGACCCGCGGGCCACCGCGGGGGTCGCGCTCGCGGCCGTGGAGGACGCCATCCTCTACCTGGGCGGCCGCCGCTTCACCGACGAGCTCGGCAACCGCGCGGTGGAACTGCTGGCCGCCGAGCGCACCGTCGACGACGCCCCCGAGGTGCTGCGCCGGATCCGGCGACTGCTGGCCCACTACCGGGCCACCGAACCGGACCTGCCGGCCTGGTGCGAGGCGTTCGTCACGGCCGGGTACGCGCACTACTGCACGCTGCTGCCGACCGCTTTCGCCGACGACGACACCGGCGTCCGCCAGGTCGGCGCCATGCTCGGCTTCCTGTTCACCCTGGAGAGCCTCGCGCTGTCGCTGGGGTGCGACCGGGCCCAGCTGGAGCTGGCGGTACGGCAGTCGCACCCGGAGGCGCCGGCCAAGGTCGCGCTGCTGTGGGCGGCCAAGACGCAGCTGGGCCTGCTGCCGCGGGACGAGCTGCGTGCCCGGTGTGACGAACTGCTGGCCAACCCGCTCGTCGTCCCCGCCTTCCCGCTCTACCTGAGCGGGTTCGTCCAGGCGCTCGAACCGGTCCCGGCCCTCGCGCCCTTCGTGGTCGAGGTGCTGTCCAAGGCCTTCGCGCGGCTGCCCGACCCCGTCCTGCTGCCGTGGCTGCCGACGCTGATCACGACGCTGCGCCGGCACGCGGTGGAGCTGGTCCCCGTCCTCGTCCGGGAGGCGGGCCGGACCTTCCCCGGCACGCTGGCCGAGCTGGACGCGTGGACTCCGCCGTGGGAACGGCCGGCCGCACCCGCGCGGGCGGCCCGCTCGGTGCCCGCGCAGAGCGGGCCGGTGGCCGGGCTGCTGGTCCGGCATCCGCAGGCGTGCGACGCCGTGGCGGCGCTTCTCGGCTGCGCGGCGGAGTGGCCCGCGGACGGCGGCCCGCAGGCGGGGGACCCGGAGGTGCGGGGGTTGCTCGCCCGGCACCCGGAGACGGCCGGCGCGGTCGCGGCGTTGCTCGGCGGCTGAGCCCCGATTCACCGGGCGGCGCCCGCCCCGGTCGGGCCGGTGGCCGGTCTGCCGGTCCGGCACCCGGAGCCGGGTGGCCGGCCTGCCGCCCGGCTCGGCCGGTCACCGCGCCGGGCGTCGTCGCCGCGCTCGCCGGGGCCCGCCCCGGTCGTCCCGGACGCCGGGGCGGGCCGGAAGGTCAGCCGAGCTCGTAGTCCAGGTGGAAGGAGTGGGCGCCGTCGTCGTTGACGATCCGGCCGCCGCCTCGGATGCCCGCCAGCTCACCGGTGCCGGAGTCGGGGAGGATCGTCCAGCTCAGCGATGACTCCCCGGCGTGGCTGGTCGCCGTGTGGTGGAGGACGAAGGTGCCCTTGCGGCCGTGCACGGTGCCGGTGAAGCGCTCGAAGCCCGCGTACGCCGCCGATGTCTCGACCTTCGCGATCGCGGTGATGATGTCGGTGGTGCTGGTGCCGGTCAGGTCGCCGTCGAAGGTCTTGGTGAGGTGGACGCGGGTGAGTACGGCGCCCTCGGCCTCGTCGTAGGGCTGCGGATCCCAGCTGTCGACGGTGAAGGTTCCGGCGGCGCGCGGCATGGGTCTCTCCTTCGGGACGTTCGGGTCTGCGTCCATCCTGGAGTCCGTACCTGTCATCCGATGTCAGGTACGGTCGCGGCCCGGTGGCGGGACGCGGACCTGCCGCACGGAAGCGCCGCCGGGACCGGGACGGGTTGCGGCGGCGCGGGTCAGGAGAGCCGCCACTTGTCCATGTTCCAGGTGATGGTCGACTGCGCGGGGTTCGGGACGACGTTCTGCAGGGTCTCGTCCCACGCGCTGAGGCCCGGGTGCTGGAACAGCGGGATGGTGGCCAGGTCCTTCCAGAGCTCCTTCTCGATCGCACCGATGATCGGGTCCTGGGCGGCCAGGTCCACGGTGGAGTTCAGCTCGGCGATGAGCCTGTCCACCTTCTTGCTGGAGTAGCAGCCGTTGTTGTTGCCCTTGAACTCGCCGTTGCACTTCTTCGGGGTGGTGAAGTTGGAGGCCCACCCGCTGACCAGGGCCGATCCGTTCCAGGCGAACAGCGCCACATCGTAGCCGTTGGCCGGCATCACGGTGCCGAAGAAGTCCTCCGAGCCCTTGTCGACGACCTTGAAGCCGGCCTTGTTGCAGGAGTCGATGATGAGCTGCACCGCGGCGGTCCGGGGCGGGTTCGGGGTCTGGTAGCCGATCTTGACCTCCAGCCCGATCTTGCCCGCCTTCCTCAGCAGGGCCCTGGCGCCGTCGATGTCCTGCTCGCCGTGGGCGCCGGCGCCGCCGCTGGCCGCGACGACGGCGGCGTGGTTGGCCTGGAACGGGGCCACGGTGCGGATCTCCAGCGGCCTGGCCTCCGGGGCGACGGGCCTGATCAGGGCGTCGACGATGCGCTGCCGGGGCACGCACTTGGCGAACGCCCTGCGCAGCGTCCTGTCCCGGAACGGGCTGGAGTCGAGGTTGAAGTCCAGGTGCTCGTAGGTGTACTTGTCGGAGACGCTGACCTCGACCCGGTCGAGGGAACGCAGCTGTTCCAGCACGTCGGGGCCGGGCTGCGGCTCGACGATCTGGACCTCCCGGTTCTGCAGCGCCTGCGCCTGCTCGTCCAGGGTGATGAAGCGCTCGACGATCGTCGGGGTCGCGGCGGGGGTGCCCCACCACCTGTCGTTGGCGACGAGGGTCAGGGAATGTCCGGCGTCCAGTTTGGAGAGCTTGTACGGGCCGGAGGAGGGGATCAGCTCGGCCGCCGGGAGCCTGCCCTCGGAGACCCAGCCGTTGTTGAAGAACGCGATGCCCCGGGCGATCTTCTTCTCGTCGGAGTCCTTGACCGCCGCGATGAACTCCTCCTCCGACAGGCCGTCCTGCTTGGCGATCACGTGGGCGGGCAGCAGCTCGGTCGCGGCCGGGCCGCCGGCCGCCCAGTCCGCGAACGGCTTGTCGTAGACGAGGGTGAACCTCTTGCCGCCCTTCTCGCAGTCGGGGATCCGGGTGTGCTCGACGCCGTTGGTGTCGGCCGCGGAGAAGCCCTTGACCTTGCCGGAGCGGAAGGCCCACCACAGCATGACGTCGTCGCAGTCGATCGGGACGCCGTCGGACCAGACCGCTCTGTCGTTGATCGTGTACTCGACGGTCAGCGGATCGTCGGAGATCTTCGCGTAGGTGCCGAAGTCGCGGTCGGGGGTGATCGCGCCCTTGTCGCCGTAGAACCAGAATCCCGTCAGCACCCGCTGGAGAGGGGCGGCGTTACGCGTGGCGTTCTCGGCGGCGGTGTTGTTGTTGTAGGACTGGAACTCCTGCTCGTAGGCGTAGACGATCGTATGCGCCGGGATCGAGGTCGATCCGGAGACGGAGTCCGCGGGGGTGCCCGCCTGCTCGGTGCCCGCGCAGGCGCTCAGCAGGAGCGAGCCCCCCAACGTCGCCGCCAGCAACCTGCCTGATGTGCGTGCGTGGGACACGGCGACACTCCTTCGACTCTCCGGTCCTCGGTCATCCGCCGGCGCTGTCGTGCGCAGCCGCGCACCGTGTCTCTCCTCCGGACACGGGCGATGACCTGGGCGTTGCGGACCTGGGACCGTCACCGCGCCAAACTGTAACAAAGCCGGGCGATCACCTCGAAACTTCTTGGCCTGTGAATACGCCCTCACCGTGGTCCTCCGGGACGGGAGTTGGCCTGATCCTTGCGCATGTTGGCACTCGGGCCACTCGTGGGATACCGGGTCCGGTCCCGATGATGAACCGCATGACAACGGCTCTTCAAACACGGAAGCGCGGGCTGCACCGCGCCTGGATCGTGGCGGGAGTCGCGTTCGTGGCCATACTCGGCGCCGCCGGGTTCCGGGCGACGCCCGGCGTGCTGATCACCCCACTCCAGGAGGAGTTCGGCTGGTCCCGGGGCACGATCTCACTCGCCGTGTCCGTCAACCTCATGCTCTACGGGCTGACCGCGCCCTTCGCCGCCGCCCTCATGGACCGCTTCGGCATGCGCAGGGTGGTGACGTACGCGCTGCTGCTGGTCGCCGCGGGCAGCGGGTTCACGATCCTGATGGACGCCCCCTGGCAGCTCGTGCTCTGCTGGGGCGTCCTGGTGGGCCTCGGCACCGGGTCGATGGCCCTGGTCTTCGCGGCCACCCTCACCGAGCGATGGTTCGTCCGTCACCGCGGCCTCGTCACCGGCGTGCTCACCGCCGGCGGCGCCACCGGGCAGCTCGTCTTCCTGCCCGTCCTGGCCCACCTGGCCGCCGGCCACGGCTGGCGCTGGGCCGCCGTCACGGTCGCCGTGGCCGCCCTGGCGGTCGTGCCCCTGGTCTGGTTCCTGCTGCGCGACCACCCCGCGGAGGTCGGCACCACCGCCCTGGGCGCGGACCCCGCCGCGCCCCCGGCCGCCCCGCCCGTCCGTACCGGCGGCGCCGCGTCCCGGGCTCTGGGCGTGCTGCGGAGCGCCGCGCGGACCCGCCCCTTCTGGCTGCTCGCCGGAGGGTTCGCGATCTGCGGGATGAGCACCAACGGCCTGGTCGGCACGCACTTCATCCCCGCCGCCCACGACCACGGCATGTCCGAGCCGACCGCCGCCGGGCTGCTCGCGCTCGTCGGGATCTTCGACGTCGCCGGGACCGTCGCGTCCGGCTGGCTGAGCGACAAGGTCGACTCGCGCATCCTCCTCGGCGTCTACTACGGGCTGCGCGGCCTGTCGCTGCTGATCCTGCCCAGCCTGTTCGCGGCCACCGCCGAGCCCAGCATGCTCGTCTTCATCGTCTTCTACGGCCTCGACTGGGTGGCCACGGTCCCGCCCACGGTGGCCCTGTGCCGCCAGGTCTACGGCCCGGACGGCGCCGTGGTCTTCGGCTGGGTCTTCGCCTCCCACCAGGTCGGAGCCGCGGTCGCCGCGGTCGGCGCGGGACTCACCCGCGACCACCTGGGCGCCTACGACCTCGCCTGGTACGCCGCCGCCGCCCTCTGCCTCGCCGCCGCGATCATGTCGGTGGCCATCAGGAAGACGGCATCCTTGAAGGTATGAGAGAACAGCGAGGCGGGTGCGTCGCCGGACACGGGACCGCACCGGGCGCACGGCCGACTGGGGAGGCTTCGTGAGTGAGCGGTGCGGGCGAGCCGGCGGGTACGGCGGTGCGCGGGCGCTGCCGACGGAGGAGGCTTCGTGAGCGGCGTCGCGGGTGAGGTGACAGGTACGGCGGGCGAGACGGACGGAGCGCGGGACGAGGCGGGCGAGCCGCTCAGGGAGGACAGGATGGTCCTTCCGCTCGTGGTGCGGATCGAGCGCGCCTCCCCGCCCGGGCGGTCCGACGCTTTGGCGGCGGCGGCCCTCGCCGTCCTGACATTGCTCGACGATCCCCGTGCCCGCGACGGCGGTGAGTGGGCCGAACCGGTCCGGGCCTGGGACACCAGCAGGTTCCGGAAGGTCGTCCGGCGGGCGCGGGGATCCGAGTGGCGCCGGGTGCTCGAACTGCCGGGCGTCACGGTCACCTCCGGCACCGCCGAGGTCCGCGTCCACCCGCCGATCCCGCTCGACGGATGGCCCAAGGACCTGTCCCGGCTCCAGGTCTCCGGCACCGAGCTGACCGACGTCGCCGAGCCCGGACCGCCCGGGGACGTGGTTCTCTGGCTCAACCCCGAGCTGAAGATGTCGGCGGGCAAGGCCATGGCCCAGGCCGGGCACGCGGCCCAGCTCGCCTGGCAGGGGAGCGACGGCCAGGCCCGGCGGACGTGGCGCGACCGGGGCCTGGCCGTCTCCGTGCGGACCGCCGACCCCGCCGCGTGGGCCGAGCTGGTCGCCTCCGGGCTGCCCGTGGTCAGGGACGCCGGCTTCACCGAGATCGCGCCCGGATCCTGCACGGTCGTCGCGGACACCCCCTGGCTGCGCCGCACGGCCGGTTCCCCACCGGTTCCGCGTCCGTGACGATGTGACTCCACGCCCGGGAGGGCAACGGTTCCGCGTGCCCGACGTCTCCCGGGTGGCGTCGCGGAGACCGCCCGTACCGGGCTCCGGTGCCGCCCGCGCCACCCGGCGCCGCTTCCGGCAGTCCCCGGCGGACCGGGCCGCTCCCGGCGTGTCCGGCCCACGCGAGGCCGGCCGGGCCCGGATGCGGGCGGTCCCGGGCGGTGGGGCCGGGCTCGGCCGCGGTCATCCCGGATGCCGTGCGATCCCGGCGCCGCCCGCGCCACCCGGTGTCGTCCCGCTCCTCCCCCGCGGGGAGTCCTGGACGCCCGGGGCGTCCGGGACCGGCCGGGGGATCCTCACGATGTCGGCGAGTACGCCCCCCTCCGGGGTGAGGCGCGCCGCGGCCGGGTTGTCGTAGACCACCAGGAGACGCTCGCCGTCGAGCGCGGCGATCCCCTCCGCGTGGTCGTGCCCGTCGCCGTGGACCAGGTCCATGACCGTCTCCACGCGATGGGCGGCGGACGGTCCGTCCCCGGGACGCCAGCGCAGCACCCGGATCGGGCCGTCGAGACTCATGGTCGGCCCGGCGAGGATCAGCAGGCCGTCCTCGTACGGGCACAGGTCCCGTACGCCGAGACCGCCCAGGTTCAGGAAGTGCGTCCGGTACGGCCTGCCGTCGATGAGGGCCGGCCTGAGCCTGCCGGGCCGTCGCGGGTCGCTCTCCGGCCGGATCTCCAGGAGCACGGCCCAGCCGCGCAGCACCGGCCCCCGCAGGCCGACGAACACGCGCCCGCCGATCACGGCGATGCCCTCGATGTCCAGGCCGTTGTCCTTGCTCGGGATCGCCGTGAACGGACCCAGGTGCGGGTCCTTCGCGACCAGGTCGGCCAGGTTGTGACCGGCGCCGGACAGGATCTCGGCCCTGCGGCGGCCGTCCTCGCGCACCGGGGCGGAGCCGGCCAGCGGTAACCGTACGAGGATGTAGCGGTTCTCCTCGCGTACCACGTCGGCCAGACGGCGGCGGACCCTGTCCGGAGAATGGTGCGCCTTGGCCCGCCTGCGTTTGAGGCTGTGCGATCCGATGGCCCACAGCCAGCCGTCGGCCCGGGCCAGACCCTCGATGTCCGCCTCGTCCTCGCGGCCGGCCGGCAGGTCCACGTAGTCGGCCAGGTAGAAGGTGCGCTGGTCGCAGAAGCGGCCCTCCCGGAACGTCAGGTGCTCCACCGTCGCGGTCTCGTCACCCGCCAGCCAGATGCCGAGGTCGTCGGTGCGGACCGCTGACAGATTGGTGTGCGTCGCCGCCTCCCGGGAGGCGGCGTCGAATCGGAGTTCCACCTGGCGTTCGACGAACATCCCGAAATCATCGCAGGTGCGTTCGCGGCGGATGGGGCAGGTACTCGTTCCCGAAGTGTGATGGGGATCCTGCACGAGAAAACTGGATTTGTCGTACGCTCCCGATCGTGCTCGATGGGTTGGGTGGGACTCAGGGGACCCGGGGGACGGGTTCCACTCCGACGTATGCCGCCGAGGCGGATACGTCGGAGCTGCCGAAGGCAGCGGTGCAGACCCGCCCCAAGCCACCGGCCTCGCCCGTGAAGCGATCCCTCATCGGTGACCTGCGGATGCGTGTGATCTACCGCATCCTGGCCGTGGCCACCGCGCTGGTCGTGGCCGCGGTCGCGGTGGTGGTGTTCCTGTCGTCGGGCTCCTCAGATCAACCGGGCGGGGATGCGTCGGGGCCGATCGCCGCGCCATCTGCCGCGGCGCCCTCGCCCGGTCTCGGCTCCCCGCCCGCGCCGACCCCCGCGGCGTCCGCGCCGGAGTCGGCCGCTTCCCCACCGGCGTCCCCGGCGCAGACCCCCTCCGCATCGGTCCCGGGGAGCGCCACCCCCTCGGCGCCGGGCCCGTCCGACGACGCCACCCCGGCGCCCGACCGCAGCGCCGTGGTGGCGGCCCTGGCCGACCCGCGTGTCCCGGAGCTGACGCGCGACCGGCGGCTGGCCCGGTTGCCCGGCAAGCCGTACCAGGGCAAGCGCCGCCTCCAGGACCGCAAGGCCGGTGTGTCGCTGATCCGCTTCGGCAGGCCCTGGAAGATCTTCGGCGCGTCGCCCTTCTCGACCAAGCAGGTTCTGCCCAAGGTGAAGGGCACCGGTCACCGGGCGATGCTCGTGAGCTGCCCGGTGCCGATCCTGGTGCAACAGAAGCCGAAGGACACCGCCCTGCTGGCCGCCCGCTGGACGCTCAACCACCACCCCAAGGGCAGCAGGATCTCCTGGCTGGCCTCCCAGCCGATCAAGGGCGGCTGGCTGCTCGCCTACCGGGTGAAGTACAGGGTCAAGGGCAAGCCGCGCTTCTCGGTGGCCGCCGTCGCCGTGACAGAGGTCCCCGACGCCAAACCCGCGATGCTCTTCGTGACGATTCCCGACAGCCAGCGCACCCGCTGGCGCGACATCAACACCGCGGTCGCCTCCCTCAAGCTGAGATAGCGCCGCGACCGGAAACCTTGCCGGGCACCATCGGTTCGTCCGGCATCCTGGAAGACCAGCGATCACGAGGAGACCAGCGATGTCCTCCCCCCTCGGCACGCGGCCCGAGCCCCGGCGTACCCCCCTCGGCGCGGAGGAGAAGGTCCGGGCCGAAGCGAACTTCGTCCCCCTCGTCGCCGAGCACCTCACCGTCAGCGGCCGGTTCAGGGTGAGCGCCGACACCCCCGAGCTGGTGGAGTTGTTCCAGGGGGTCGCCCGCAGGGTGGGTGACATGCTCCGGCGGCCCGTGGTCAGCTACGCCAACGGCAGGTACATGGTGATCACATTCGGTCAGGAGGAGGCGGGCCTCACCGACCGGGGCGTCCGCTCGGTGCAGGAGTGACCGCCGGTCGCCGTCGGCGCTGCCGAACCTGGTCGGCTCCGGAGGAACCCGGTGAGCCTCTCCGGTCACCGCGACAGCGCCCGGCCGGGTGGGCACCGGCCCCCAAGGCGTCCGGACGCGGAGCCACCGGAGCGCACACGGGCCGGGGGTCCGGGGGTTCGAGGGCGGTCCGTCGTGCCGCGCCCCGGGCCGCCGGGGATGCATGGATGGTCCGTCGTGCCGCGCCCCGGGCCGCCGGGATTCCCCACCGGAGCGGTGAAGGAGGGCGGCCCCCGCTAGGCTCGATGGACATGACCCAGATCGTGCTCGCCTCCGCCTCCCCCGCCCGCCTCGCCCTGCTCCGCAGCGCCGGACTCGATCCCAAAGTGATCGTCAGCGGCGTGGACGAGGACGCCATCACCGCCGACAGCCCGAGCGGGCTCTGCCTCGCGCTCGCCCGGGCCAAGGCGGCCGTGGTGGCC
Organism: Streptosporangium fragile; assembly: GCF_039534445.1. Classification (NCBI taxonomy): domain Bacteria; kingdom Bacillati; phylum Actinomycetota; class Actinomycetes; order Streptosporangiales; family Streptosporangiaceae; genus Streptosporangium; species Streptosporangium fragile. Next base: position 87,583 of record NZ_BAAAVI010000018.1, read on the forward strand.
CGGGGCCTGACCGACGGGCTCGTCATCGGCTGCGACTCGGTGCTGGAGCTCGACGGGCGGGCGTACGGCAAGCCGTCCTCGCCCGAGGAGGCCGTCGAGCGCTGGCGCAGCATGCGCGGGCGCGAAGGCCGCCTGCTGACCGGCCACTGCGTGATCGACGTGGCCGCCGGGCGGGAGGCGGCGGAGGTGGGGGCGACGGTCGTGCGCTTCGGCACCCCCGGCGACGACGAGATCGCCGCCTACGTCGCCACCGGCGAGCCTCTCCGCGTCGCGGGCGCCTTCACCCTCGACGGCCACGGCGGCTGGTTCGTCGAGGGCGTCGACGGCGACCACGGCAACGTCCTGGGCATCTCGCTGCCCCTGCTCCGCCGCCTCTTCGGCACCCTCGGCGTCTCCGTCTCCGGTCTGTGGCAGCGGGCCTGACCGCGAGACACGGTTTCCGCTGCCGAGGCGCAGTGCCCCGTTCTGTCGCGGGGCATCGCGTGATCTCCCATCGCGGGCCGTCGGAACACGGGGTGACGGACGCGGGTCACCGGGACGCGGACGCCCGGTGAGCGGCGCGGTCGCACGGATGCGGGTCGCGGCCGTACGGTGGTGGCGGGTTGCGGGCGCTTGTGGCGGTGTGGTGGCGGGGGCGGGCGCTCCCGGCGGGATGCGGTGCCCCGTGTGGTGGTACACGGCGGTTTTCCGCAGTGGGACACGGACGGCGGTTCGGGCACACAGTCCTCCGGGGTGCCCAAACCCGATAATCTTCCGCCATGGGTCATATCCGTTCCTTTATGGACGGCATCGGGTTCTTTTTCCAGGGCCTGCGCTGGGTCGCGCGGTACCCGCGCTGGTGGTCGTTCGGGCTGATCCCGGCTCTGATCGTGTTCGTCCTCTACGCGTTCGGGCTCTACTTCCTCGGCACGAACGCGCTGGATATCGCCGACTGGGCGACGCCGTTCGCCGACGGGTGGGGTGAGGCGGCGCGGACCGCGCTGCGGGGCGTGGTCGCGCTGGCGCTCTTCGGCGCGGGGCTGGTCCTGTCCGTGGTGACCTTCACGGCGGTCACCCTCATCGTGGGCGAGCCCTTCTACGAGAAGCTCTCCGAGAAGGTCGAGGAGACCTACGGTGAGGTGCCGACCGGGCACGAGCTCCCGCTCTGGAAGTCGATCCCCCGGTCCATCAAGGACAGCCTGGTCACCCTCTGCTGGGTGCTGCTGTTCACGATCCCGCTGTTCTTCCTCGGCTTCGTGCCCGTGATCGGGCAGACGGTGGTGCCTGTCCTGGGCGCGCTGGTCTCGGGTTTCTTCCTGACGGTCGAGCTGACCACGCTTGCCCTGGAGCGCCGGGGCATGGTGCGCAAGAGCCGGTTCGCCCTGCTCCGCCGGAACAAGGCCACCTCACTCGGTTTCGGCGTGCTGCTCTTCCTGCTCTTCCTGGTGCCGTTCGTCGCGGTGATCGCCATGCCCGCAGCCGTGGCCGGCGCGGCCATCATGGTCCGTACGCGCCTGGCGGCACCGGCCTTCCCCGCCGGGAGGCCGGGAGGGGACACGCACTTCGGCAGGATCTGAGGGCCTTTCCCCGGACCCGGCGCGGACCGTCCGGGCAGCGGGACCGGCGGAGGACACAGGGGGCGAACAGGGGAGCCGCCGGGACGGAACACCGGGCACGCCCGCTTCCGGCTGTGGACAACCGGAAGCGGTTTCCACAGAACGCGGTACGCGTACGGAAAACGGCCCGGGACTCGGCGAAGCTTGCGGCCATGACAACCGACAACCCGGCCTCGCCCCCCTCGCCGGCTTCCCCACCCCCGTCTTCTTCGCCGGTCCCCCCGCTTCCGCGGGCTTCCCCGCTCCCGCCGTCCTCACCGCCCCGGTTCCTGCTCGGCTGCACGGAGGACGTCCTCGGCGCCGTGCCCTACCTGCTGGGGTTTCACCCGTCCGACAGCATCATCGCGATCGGCCTCATCGGAGGCCCGCCCCGCAGCCGCCTGCATCTCACCGTCCGGTGGGACCTGCCCCTGGCGGCCTGCGGCCCGGATCAGGTCGTCCCGCTGTTCCGCAAGGAAGGCGTCACCCACGTCTTCGTGGCCGGCTACGGCCCGGCTTCGCTGGTCACCCCCGCTGTGGACACGGTCACGGCACTGTTCCGCCACGGCGGCTTCACCGTCGTCGACGCCCTCCGGGTCGAGGGAGACCGCTACTGGTCGTACGAGTGCTCGCGCACCGAGTGCTGCCCCGCCGACGGCACGCCGTACGGGCATCGGGCCACCGCCGTGGCCGCCGAGGCCGTCCTGCAGGGGCTGGTCGCCCTGCCCGACCGCGAGACCCTGGAACGGTCACTCGACCCGGTCGAGGGCCTCGCCCGCGAGGCCGTCCGGCGGATGACGCGCCGCGTCACGGAGGAGGTGCGCGACAGGCTCGCCGGATGCGGCGACCCCGAGGAGTTCGCCGCGGAGTTCGTGGCGGACGGCGTCGCCAGGGTCCGGGCGGTGCTCGGCGCCTGCGCCTCGGGTGGCCGGCTCGACGACGAGCAGGCGGTCAGGCTGGGGCTCGACCTGGCGGTGATCCGCGTTCGGGACGAGGCGTGGACGCTGGTCACGGACGACACCCATGACGTCCACCTCAAGCTGTGGCACGATCTCACCCGGCGGCTGGAGCCCAGGTTCGTGCCGCCGGTGGCTTCCCTGCTGGGCATGGTGGCCTGGCGCCAGGGAGATTCCGCGCTGGCGGGGGTCGCCCTCACCCGGGCGCTCGACATCGACCCCTCGTACTCGATGGCCAACCTGCTCATGCATGCCCTGCGCCATCTGGTTCCGCCACACGTCCTCAGGGAGAGGATGCCCGGCCCCGAGGAACTGGACCGGGAGATGGGCAGCCCGCGGACGACCTGGCTGCTCCCGATGATCACCTTGCTGGACGGCCCGGGCGATTCCGGTCTCGAGGCGGCCGCCGGGTCTTCCGCTCAGCTCTCCTCGCGCCTGCGACGCTCGTTGTAGGCCCTCACCCGGGCCGGGTAGCCGGTCAGCTGCACGTCGTAGACGGGAACCCCGAGGTCACGCGCCACCTTGCGGATCACCGCGGGGGAGCCGACCCGGCGGCGGGTCCACTCACCGTCGTCGGCGACCGCCATCGCAGTGGTGTCGGTGGCGAAGGTCTCAGGCTCGACGTAGAACTCCACGCCGCGACGCGACTTCGCGAAGGCGATGAGCGCTTCGATGTCGGAGTCGTTCGCCTCACGATCGAACTTGGCGATTTTCGGCCCGCGTAACCGCCTCAGCCCGTAGCGATCTCGCCATCTCATGTCTCCTTGTATACCTCTCCTGCTCGCCCCATGGCGGGAAGCCAGGGGTCACTCTCAGGGGCTTGTAAGGGTTCATCCTGATGTGTCGGCCTGGCGTTGTGGGCGAGCATTGAGATCAAAGAGGCGACGAAAGGGTATCGGTCCCATGGCAGGCACATCGACACCAGCGGCCGGCCCCTGGCACGGGGGAGCGCCGGCGGCAGGCCTGAGGCCCGAGTACGCCGGGCTGCGGGTGAGCAATCAGGATCGGGAGCAGGTGGTCGAGCACGTCAAGACCGCCTACGCGGAGGGAAGACTCGACAAGTTCGAGTTCGACGACAGGCTGGAGCGGGCGATGACGGCCCGCGTGCACGGCGACCTCATGCCGATCATGCAGGAGCTGTACGGCTCACGCCCGGCTCACCCCGCACCGTACCCCTTCACCGCGAACGCGCCGTCCGGTGCCGCGTACCGTGACGTGCGGACCGACGCCGGATCCGACCGCCTGGGGGCCGCGGCGGCGCACCTGCTCCCGCTGGTCGGGCTGTTCGCGATCGGCCCGCTGATCCTGATGCTCGCGGCGGGCAAGACCTCGCCCTACATCCGCAGGCACGCGGTGGAGGCCCTCAACTTCCAGCTGACCCTGCTCGCGGCCACCGTGGTACTGGCGATCACGTTCGTGGGCGCGGTCCTGACGCCGGTGCTCTGGATCGGCGGTGTGGTCATGTCGGTGATCGCCGGTGTCGCCGCCCTGGGCGGCGGTGACTTCCGCTACCCCTGGACCTTGCGCATGGTCAAGTAATCCGGCCGAAGGCTCGCACCTCGGATCGGGGCCGGGGGCGGCGGCCGGGGAGGGGGGCGCCGCGCCGGCCGCAGGCCGTGACGGGACTGGGGCGGACTACGGCGGACCGGGGTGGGCCGTGACGGGGCAGGAGCCGCCGGGGAGGGGGCGGCGGTCGGACGGCCGAAGTGGCGGAGCGGCGGCCGTGTTCTGTCCGCTGCGGCTCGGGCCGGTCAGCCGCCGAGAACCTCATACTTGACGTGCATGACACCGGAGCCGGTGTCGCCGATGGCGGAGAACGCGGCCCTGGACAGGTCGAGACAGCGCCCGCCCACGTAGGGGCCGCGGTCGTTGATCCGGACCGTCACCGAATCGCCGGTGTTCGGATTGGTCACCCGGACCTTGCTGCCCATCGGCAGGCTCTTGTGCGCCGCGGTCATCGCGTTCGGGTTGAAGCGTTCGCCGCTGGCGGTCGCCTGCGGCTCCGAGTAGAAAGAGGCGCCGCAGGTTCCACTCGACAGCACACGGGCCTTCGGCGCGGACGCGGTCTCACGCGTGGCCTTGGCACCTTGGACCTTCGCGGCCTTGGGCCTGTCCTTGGCCGCTTTGTCCTTGGCCGCGGAGACGGCTTTGACCGGGCTGTCGCTCCTGCCGCTGTCGTTCTCCTCACCGGTGGCCGTCGTCCCGCCGGAGGTCGAGAGGCCGGAGAGCTCTTGAGCGAGCGGTCCGCCGGGCTGCGGGGTGGCGGTGGGATCGGCGGCAGGGGTGGGGGAGGCGGCGGCTCCGGTGGGGGCGCTTCCGGCGGCGTCGACGGCTCCGGTGGTGGCGCTCCGGGCGGGTACGCCCTCGCCGCCGGAGATCGCCCAGGCGGCGGACGCCACGGCGAGTGCGGCGACGCCCGCGACGGCCACGGCCAGGCGCGGCCTGCCCGGCGCCGGCTTCTTGGGGGAGACCTCCTCCGAGGAGAGGGCGCTGCTGGAGGACGGGGTACGTGAGTGCTGGCCCAAGGGAAACCACAGTCCAAGATCGGGGGCAGGGCGGGGAAGGCCGCACGAGGGGTGGGGAGGGGGACACACGCGGCCGTTCCCATCGGCGGGGATGGGGGCATCACCCGCCTGACCACGACGACCATATGCGACAAACCCTCAGTAAACGCAAGTTAATGCCATGTATGGTGATTTATGTCACTTTAACCAAGAAACAGTACATTAGGGGATAAAGATCATCAGGTGGGGGCGTTCGCGGGGGGCCGATATCAGCTCGTGGCTTCGGGTGTGGGGCTGACGTCCGCGTGATGGACCGCCGGTGACCGGCGACGGAGCGGAGGAGGTCAGAGAAGGCCGGAGAAGGCCGGAGAAGGTCAGAGCATGAGGGAGCGGACCGTCTCGATGGTGTCGGCCTGGTCGATCGACTTGTCGGGACGGTAGCGGAGAACCCGCGCGAAGCGCAGGGCCACGCCGCCCGGGTAGCGGCTGGACTGCTGGACTCCGTCGAAGGCGATCTCGACGACCAGCTCGGGACGGACGGTCACCGTCCAGCCGTCGGTGGGGCCTTCGGCGAGGGAGAGGAAGCGCTCGGTCTGCCAGGCGAGCAGCTCGTCGGTCAGACCCTTGAAGGTCTTGCCGAGCATGACGAACCCGCCGGTCTCCGGATCGCGGGCGCCCAGGTGCAGGTTGGAGAGCCTGCCCTCGCGGCGGCCGTGGCCCCACTCGGCGGCCAGGACGACCAGGTCGAGGGTGTGCCGGGGCTTCACCTTGATCCATCCGGCGCCGCGCCGCCCGGCCGCGTAGGGCGTCCGCAGCGACTTGACCACCACGCCCTCGTGGCCGCTCCTGATCGCGTCCTTGAAGAACGCCTCACCCTCGGCGGGGTCGCCGGTGACCAGGCGGGGGGTCACCAGTTCGGCGGGCACGGCCGAGGCGAGGGCGGCGTGGCGGGTCTCGCCCGGCAGGTCCAGCAGATCCTCGCCGTCGACCCGTAGCGCGTCGAAGAAGAAGACGCTCAACGGGGTCTTCTCACGCACGCGGGCCACGTCGGTGCGGCTGGACACGCGGCCGGAGGTGACCTGGAAGGGCTCGGGGCGGCCGTCGGGGCGCAGCGCGATGACCTCGCCGTCGAGGACCAGGTCGCCGGAGGGGAGCGCGCTCACCGCCTCGACCAGCTCGGGCACCTGCCCGGTGATGTCGTCGAGGGTGCGGGTGAAGACGGACACCCGGTCGCCGATGCGGTGCGCCTGGACCCTCACCCCGTCGAGCTTCCACTCGATGGCGACCTGCCCGCCGAGCTTGCCCAGCGCGGCGGCGATGGACGTGGCGCTCTGCGCGAGCATCGGCGACACCGGGCGGCCGACCTCCAGGTGGAAGGCGCGCAGCGCCTCGACTCCGCCGCTGAGCGCGGCGGCACCGACCGCGGGCAGCCAGCCGCGCAGGGTCAGCGCCCGCCTGACCTCCGCCGCGGGCACCTCGGCGGCCTTCGCGACGGCTTCGATCATCACCCCGTCGAGCGCGCCCTGGCGGAGCTCGCCGGTGAGCAGCCGGGACAGGAAGACCTGCTCGGGACGGGTGAGGGCGCTGAACAACTCGTCGAGCAGAGCCTTGCGCGCGGCCTGGGATCCGGCGCCGGACTGCGCCTTGACGCGATCGAGGAGGCCGTCGACCTGGCTCAGGGTGGCGGTGGCCGCCAGACGCGGCTCGGGTGGATCCTGCAGGCTCCTCCAGCCCACTCCGATGAAGCGCTGCGGCAGCTCCCCGGAGAGATAAGCGATGGCGATCTCCGCCTCGTGCGGTTCGACCCGGCCGAGCAGCTCTGCGAGATGGGCGATCTTCGCCAGCCGGGCGGACCCGGCGGCCACGGCTGCGGAGGTGCGAGCGAGGTCGATCAACAGCACAATGGCCAGCTTAGAAGCTGCAGACGACATTTCGGGAAAGAGAGCCCCTCTTTCCTCATCGATCTTCCTCGCGCCGGAAACCGATCTTCCGCACGCCCTGTGAGGCATCCGCATGCCCCGCGAGGCATCCGCATGCCCCGCGAGGCGTTCCGCATCCGGTGGGCACTCGCGCTCGCTGGGACGCCTTGCGACCCGTGAAGCATTTTGTGCCCGGTGGGGCGTCTTGCGTCCGGTGGGCATTCGCGCTCTGTGGGGCGCCCTGTCGTCCCACCGTCCGTACCGCTCGGCCTCCGCCGGTCCGTACCTCGTGCCGGGCAGGCCACCCCTGAGGAGGGGGCCCGCCCGGTCGGGCCTTCGCGGTCGCCGCAGCGTCAGCTCACGCCGAGCAGGTCGACGACGAAGATCAGCGTCTCACCGGGCTTGATGCGGTTGCCCGCGCCGGCGTTGCCGTAGCCGAGGTGCGGCGGGATGGTCAGGCGGCGGCGGCCGCCGACCCGCATGCCCGCGACACCCTGGTCCCAGCCCGCGATGACCCGGCCCGCCCCCAGGGGGAACTGGAAGGTGTCACCGCGGTTCCACGACGCGTCGAACTCCTCGCCGGTCGAGAAGGCGACGCCGACATAATGCACGGTGACCTGGTGTCCCGGCTTGGCCTCCGGGCCGTCACCCACGACGATGTCGACGATCTCCAGCTCCGCGGGCGGGGCGCCTTCCGGAAAGTCGATCTCCGGCTTCTCCAGTGCCACGTGGTTCTCCTCGGTTTGATGCGTGCCGGCCGATGTCCGACCGGCCGAACGACTCTACGGGGTCCGGCGTCGGTGCGAGTGACGAGGGGACGTGCCGGCGCCGGCGTCGTACTCTCGGAGAAGACCGTCGGGGGAGAACGGCCGGAGGTGACATGCGCAAGCCGTACGCCCCGCAGGACGTCCTTCTCACCGGGAAGGTCGCCGTCGTGACGGGGGCCGCGCGGGGGCTGGGACGGGCGATCGCGGAGACCATGCGTGAGTTCGGCGCCGACCTGGCGCTGTGCGACCGCGACCCGATCGACGGGTTCGACACGCTCACCTTGACCATCGACGTGCGCGACACGCTGGCGTTGGAGGTCTTCGCCCAGGCAGTGCGCGAGCGGTTCGGCCGGGTCGACGTGCTCGTCAACAACGCCGGCGGCACGTTCCACGCGGCGTTCGCCGAGACCTCCCCCAAGGGCGAGGCCACGCTGGTCGCGGAGAACTTCACCCAGGTCACCGCGGTGATCCGGAGCTTCCTGCCGCTCATGCCGCCCGGCGCGTCGATCGTCAACGTCACCTCCAGCGAGGCGCACCAGGCCGCGCCCGGGTTCGCCGTCTACGCGGCGATGAAGGCGGCCGTCGAGAGCCTGACCCGGTCGCTCGCGCTGGAGCTGGCCCCGCGCGGCATCCGCGTCAACGCCCTCGCCCCCGACGCCCTGCCCACCGGCGGGGAGGAGGCCGTGCGGGCGCGCATGCTCGACGATCCGCTGCCCTTCGAGCCGGTGCGGCTGCCCCCGCTGGGCCGCCTGGGCGATCCCGCGGAGGCCGGGGCCGCCGCGGTGTTCCTGGCGAGCGACCTGGCGGGGTTCGTCACCGGGGCCACCCTGCACGTGGACGGAGGCATCCACGCCGCGGGCGGCTGGCGGCGCGTGGAGCCCTGACCCGCCGCCCACGGTCTTTCAGGAGGCGGGTCCGACTGAGGTTTTCAGGAGGCGGCTCCACCTGAGGCCGTGGAGTCGCGGACCACCAGCTCGGTGGGGAGCACCACCTGCCTCCTCTCCTCCAGGTCCAGCACCATGCGCGCCAGGCGCCGCCCCATCTCGACGGTCGGCTGCCTGACCGTGGTCAGCGGCGGCTCGGCGTAGGAGGCCGCGGGGATATCGTCGAAGCCGACCACGGCGATGTCGGCGGGGACCCGCCGGTGCTCGGCCCGGAGGGTCCGGAGCGCGCCCAGCGCCATCAGGTCGTTGGCCGCGAAGACCGCGTCGATCTCCGGGTCGTCGGCGAGGAGCTGCCGCATCGCCACCGCCCCCGACTCGCGGGTGAAGTCGCCCACCGCGACGATCGACCGCCGGTCTGAGTCGCGCAGCACGTTGCGGTAGCCGTTGAGCCGGTCGATGCCGGCGATCATGTCCTGCGGCCCCGCGATGGTCGCGATCCGCCGCCTGCCCTGCTCCAGCAGGTGCCGCACCGCGCGTTCGGCCCCGCCGAGGTTGTCCATGTCCACGTACGGCAGGTCGCCGGGCACGCCGGGCCGGCCGCTGCAGACCACCGGCACGCCGCGCCGGGACAGGATGCCCGGTAGCGGGTCGGTCCCGTGCATCGAGGCGATGATCACCGCGTCCACGTGCCCGTTGGTGGCGTAGCGCTCGACCCGCTGGTAACCGCCCGGCGTGCCGGTGAGCATCAGCACGAGCTGTTTGTCGGCCTGCTCGATCTCCAGGCTGACCCCGCGGATGATCCCGGCGAAGGTGGGGTCCTCGGAGAAGACACGGGTCGCCGGTTCGGGGAAGACGAGGGCGATCGAGTCGGCCCGCTGGGTGACCAGGCTCCGCGCCGCCTGGTTGGGGACATAGCCCAGCTCCTCCACGGCGCGGTTGACCGCCTCGCGGATCTCCGGCGCGACGCGGGTGGAGCCGTTGACCACGCGTGAGGCGGTCGCCCGGGACACCCCGGCCCGGGCGGCCACTTTCTCCAGCGTCGGCCGTGCCCTCACAGCCCGTTCCGGCGTACGACTTCGCTGTACCACAGGGCACTGTCCTTGGGTGTGCGGCGCTGAGTTCCGTAGTCGACGTGCACGATGCCGAACCGCTTGCGGTAGCCCTCGGCCCACTCGAAATTGTCCAGCAGGGACCAGACGAGGTAGCCGCGCAGGTCCGCGCCTCCTTGGATGGCCGCGTGCGCCGCGCGCAGGTGACCGTCGAGATAGGAGAGGCGGCCGACGTCGTGCACTTCGCCGTCCTCGACGACGTCGTCGAACGCGGCACCGTTCTCGGTGATCAGCAGCGGGGTGCCGGGGTAGTCGCGCGCGAGCCGCAGGAGCAGGTCGGTCAGGCCGAACGGCTGCACCGGCCAGCCCATCGCGGTCCGCGGCGCGTCGGCGCCGCCGAAGGCGATGCCCTCGCTGCCCGGGTAGACCGGGTTGGCGGGCTCGCCGGCGCGGGCGGCCACGGTCTGCGGGTGGTAGTAGTTCACGCCCAGCAGGTCGGTCGGCCGGCTGATGATCTCCAGATCGCCGTCCCGCACGAAGGACCAGTCGGTGAAGCGGCGGGCGTGTTCCACGACGTCGGCGGGATACTCGCCGCGGAGCACCGGGTCCAGGAAGATCCGGTTCTGCAGGCCGTCGACGATGGCGGCGGCCTCGGCGTCGTCGCTGATCACGGGGGAGAGGTTGAGCGTGATGCCGACCTTGCCCGCGCCGGAGGCGCGCAGCGCCTGGACGGCCAGGCCGTGGCCGAGCAGCAGGTGGTGGGCCGCGGTGAAGCCCAGCGCGGGCTCGGCGCGGCCCGGCGCGTGGATGCCGGACGCGTAGCCGAGGAATGCCGAGCACCAGGGCTCGTTCAGCGTCGTCCACGTCTCGACCCGGTCGCCCAGCCGGGCGTGCGTGATGGCGGCGTACTCGGCGAAGCGCTCGGCGGTCTCCCGGTTGGTCCAGCCGCCCCGGTCCTCCAGCGTCTGCGGGAGGTCCCAGTGGTAGAGCGTCACGATCGGGGTGATGCCGTTCTCGCGCAGCTCGTCCACCAGGCGGTCGTAGAAGTCGAGGCCGCGCGGGTTGGCCGGTCCGGAGCCGTCCGGCTGGACGCGGGGCCAGGAGACGGAGAAGCGGTAGGCGGCAAGACCCAGGTCGCGCATGATGCGCACGTCGTCGGGGTAGCGATGGTAGTGGTCGCACGCGACGTCACCGGTGTGGCCGGCATGAACCTTGCCGGGGGTCCGGGAGAAGGTGTCCCAGATGGAGGGTCCCCTGCCGTCTTCCCGGGCGGCGCCTTCGATCTGGTACGCCGCCGTGGCGGCGCCCCAGACGAAGCCCTCGGGGAACGTCAGCACGCCGGAGTCCTGGATCTCGTAGGACTTTTCGGCGGACACGGTCATGTCCTCACCGCCCCATTCTGTGTCGCAGTCGTGTGAGAGCGCTCTCTGGAGCATCACGGTAGCGTAAGGATCGTGTCAAGAAAAATGCGACTGTAACCGTAATATCACAGGCATTGACATCGTGTTGTGGGCAGACAATTCTTCCAGAGAGCGCTCTCACACCCCCCAGCGATGTATACGGAGGAAGATCTATGTCGCTCCTCTCCCGGCCTCACCGTGTCGCCCTGGCGGCAGGCACCATGGGACTGGCGCTCCTCGCCACCGCCTGCGGATCCACGGAGCCCAAGCCATCGGCGGGCGGCAGCAGCAGCACCTCCGCAGAATGCGCCCCCTTCACCAAGTACGGCAAGCACGACGGCAAGACCGTCAGTATCTACTCGCCGATCCGTGACGCCGAGGCCGATCTCTTCGAGCAGGCCTGGAAGCCGTTCGCCGAGTGCACCGGCATGAAGATCAGCTATGAGGGCACCGGCGAGTTCGAGGCCCAGATCCAGGTCCGCGCCGACGGCGGCAACCCGCCGGACCTCGCCTTCTTCCCCCAGCCGGGCCTGCTGGAGCGCTTCGCCAAGGCCGGCAAGCTCAAGCCGGCCTCCGCGGAGGTCAAGAAACTCACCGACGAGGGCTGGTCGGCCGACTGGGCCAAGTACTCCACGGTCGACGGCACCTTCTACGGCGCCCCCCTGGGCGCGAGCGTGAAGTCCTTCGTGTGGTACTCGCCGAAGATGTTCCAGGAGAAGGGCTGGACCATCCCCAAGACCTGGGACGAGCTCATGACGCTCAGCAACACGATCGCCGCCACCGGCATCAAGCCGTGGTGCGCCGGCATCGAGTCCGGTGACGCGACCGGCTGGCCGGCCACCGACTGGATCGAGGACGTCCTGCTCCGCGAGCTCGGCCCCGAGGGCTACGACGACTGGGTGGGCCACAAGACCCCGTTCAACGACCCGAAGGTCGTCGCGGCGGTCGACAAGGTCGGCGCGATCCTCAAGAACGACAAGTTCGTCAACGGCGGCTACGGCCCGGTCAAGTCGATCGCCAGCACCGCCTTCCAGGAGGGCGGTGTCCCGATCACCGAGGGCAAGTGCGCCCTGCACCGCCAGGCCTCCTTCTACGCCAACTTCTGGCCCGAGGGCACCAAGGTGGCCGAGGACGGCGACGTGTTCGCCTTCTACCTGCCGGGCAACGACCCGGCCAAGAAGCCGGTGCTCGGCGCGGGCGAGTTCGTGGCGGCCTTCACCGACCGGCCCGAGGTCCAGGCCCTGCAGGCGTACCTGGCCTCCGCGGAGTTCCCCAACGCCCGCATGAAGCTCGGCACGTACGTCTCCGCGCGCAAGGGCGTCGACACGGCGAACGCCCAGAACCCGATCGACAAGCTCTCGATCGAGATGCTGCAGGACCCGAGCACGGTCTTCCGCTTCGACGGCTCCGACCTGATGCCGGCCGCCGTGGGCGCCGGCACCTTCTGGAAGGGCATGACCGACTGGATCAACGGCAAGGACACCAAGACGGTCCTCGACTTCATCGAGGCCTCCTGGCCCAAGTCCTGACGCCCGGCGGCGGGTCCGGTCCCGTGTGACCTGCGGGACCGGACCCGCCCGCCCCGGCCCGATCCTTCCGGGAGACCCCTCCGATGGACTTCGACTTCGCCGGCGAACTCCCCAAGTTCGTCCAACTGTTGATCGGTGTCGCCGCGTTCCTCGCGGTGGTCGCACTGATCGTGCTGCTGCTCGACAGCACCCCCACGCGGCGGCGCGCCTGGCCCCACGCCACGATCCTGCTCGCCCCCGCCCTCCTGCTCCTCGCCATCGGCCTCGTGATCCCGGCCGTGCGCACCACCCTGCTCTCGTTCATGAGTGGTGACGGGCAGCAGTGGGTCGGCCTGGACAATTACGCCTGGATGTTCACCCAGCCCGAGGCCGTGACCGTGCTGCGCAACACTCTCGTCTGGGTGCTGCTCGTCCCGATCCTGGTCACCTCGGTCGGGCTGGTCTACGCGGTCCTGGTCGACCGCACCCGTTTCGAGGCGATCGCCAAGTCACTGGTCTTCCTGCCCATGGCGATCTCCTTCGTCGGCGCGGGCATCATCTGGCGCTTCGTCTACGCCTACCGGGCCGAGGAACAGGAGCAGATCGGCCTGCTCAACCAGTTCGTGGTGGCCCTGGGCGGCGAGCCCCAGCAGTGGCTCCAGGAGCCCCCGCTCAACACCCTGTTCCTGATCGTGGTCATGGTCTGGATCCAGACGGGCTTCGCCACCGTGGTGCTCTCCGCGGCGATCAAGGGGATCCCCGCCGAGATCGTCGAGGCCGCCCGGCTGGACGGGGCGAGCCCGATGCAGATGTTCTTCCGGGTGACGCTGCCGTGCATCCGCTCGGCCGTGGTCGTGGTGCTGGTCACCCAGTCGATCGGCACGCTCAAGCTGTTCGACATCGTCCGCACCATGACCGGCGGCCAGTTCGACACCAGCGTCATCGCCAACGAGATGTACAACCAGGCGTTCCGGTACGGCGAGACGGGTAAGGGCGCGGCGCTCGCGGTCTTCCTGTTCGTGCTGGTGACGCCCATCGTGATCTACCAGATCCGCCAGCGCAGGGAGGCCGTCAGGTGAGCGGGCGAGTCGGCCGGCGCGGCGCCGTGAGGACCCCGGCACCGCAGCGGGCGAAGGAGGCAGTGTGGCCACGTTGACCCAGACCATGGCGCGGCCCGGGGCGCAGACCGCGCCGCAGCGCGTCCGGCGGCGGCTGACCAGCCACGTCGCCAGTGCGGTCGCGATCCTCATCGCCGTCCTGTGGACCACCCCGACCTTCGGCCTGCTGCTCTCCTCGCTGCGCCCGGAGGACCAGATCAAGACCACCGGCTGGTGGACGTTCTTCTCCGATCCGCAGCTCACGCTGGAGAACTACCAGGAGGTGTTGTTCGGCACCTCCTCGTCCTCCGGCCAGATGATGAGCTTCCTGATCAACTCGATCGTCATCACGATCCCCTCGGTGCTCTTCCCGCTGGCCCTGGCCACCTTCGCGGCGTACGCGCTGGCCTGGCTGCCGTTCCGGGGGCGCGAGTGGATCTACATCGGGGTCTTCGCGCTGCAGATCGTACCGCTGCAGATGTCTCTGGTCCCGCTGCTGTCCTTCTTCTCCCAGGGCGTCGACATCTTCGGCGTGCAGGTGCTGCCCGCCTGGGAGCTGAAGGGCCCGGCCCTCTTCATCCAGGTCTGGTTCGCGCACACCTGCTTCGCGCTGCCGCTGGGCGTCTTCCTGATCCACAACTTCATGTCCGAGCTGCCCGGCGAGCTGATGGAGGCGGCCAGGGTGGACGGCGCCAGCCACGGGGTGATCCTGCGCAAGCTCGTCCTGCCCCTGGTCGGGCCCGCGCTCGCCACCTTCGCGATCTTCCAGTTCCTCTGGGTCTGGAACGACCTGCTGGTCGCTCTGATCTTCGCCGGCGGCACCCCGGACAGCGCCCCGATGACGGTGCGCCTGGCCCAGATGGCCGGTACGAGAGGCAACGAGTGGCAGCGCCTGACCGCCGGGGCGTTCGTCTCGGTGGTCATCCCGCTGATCGTCTTCCTGTCGATGCAGCGCTACTTCGTCCGCGGCCTGCTCGCGGGCAGTGTCAAGGGCTGACGTCAAGGGCTGACCGGGCGGACGTCCCGGATCGGGTCGCGCGCCGTCCCCGGCGGGGACGGCGCGCGACCCGGTTCTCGCCGTCCGGGCCCCGTGCCCCGTGCTTCGGGGCCCGCAGGGTTCCGTGCTCCCGGATCCCGCGAGACCCCGTGCCCGGGACTGCGAGGGCCCGTGGTCCTCCCCGGTGATCCCTCCGGTGCGGGAACGGCCCGGGTGTTCAGGAGCGGTGCCCGTCCTCGCGGGCCGACCGGGCTGCCATGGGCCGGTCGGGCGAGGAGGGCTGGGCGGGCACGGAGTGCTCGCCGGTGACCGGCTGCGCCTGCGGGGTGACCGGCCGCGCGGGAGTGTGCTCCCCCACGGCGTCCCGCCCGGGGTGGCCGGGGGCGGGAGCGGCCTGCATGGGGACGGAGTGGCCGGGGGCGGGAGCGGCCTGCGCGGGGGTGGGGTGACCGGGAGCGGTGGGTCGTGCCGCGGTGGGGTCGTAGACACCCGCGGACGGCGGGGTCTCGACCACCAGGGTGTCGGCCGGGTCCGCCGCGCTGTCGAGGACGGCGCGGGCGTGGTCCAGGTGCGAGGCCGCGACCAGCACGTCGTAGCGGCCGGCGACGATCGCGCTGCGCGAGGCGAAGTCCCGCTTGCCACCGGTGAACAGGTGGTTGATGAAGCCGAACGCGGCGCCCATCACGGCACCCCACAGCGCCGCCCACAGCACGAGCATGACGAACGACAACGTGGTCGAGGTGAACAGCCCGAGGAACATGCCCACCACGGCGCCGAAGAGCACACCGCTCCCCGCCCCGGCGAGTGCGGCGCGCCCCTTCGTCATCCTGCCGGTGACCGTCTCCTCCAGTCTCAGGTCGCTGCCGACGATCGCCGTGTTCTCGACGGGGAAACCCGCGTCGGAGAGCCTGTCCACGGTCCGCTGCGCCGCCAGGTAGTTGTCGTAACCCGCCAGGACCCTCCGGTCCACCACGACCTGCGTATCCAGACCGGTGGATATCTCTTTCATGTCCTTCTGCCTTTCGGAGTGGGGGATGGCATGAAGGGCCGACTACCCCGCCTCCGCGGGAGAATGCGCCGTCCCTCCGGGCATCTCACGTTCCCCGGCATTTCGCGCTCCGCGATGATCGCCGCCCGCACCGGTGCCCTCCGGTTTCCCGCGCGGGTCGTGCGTATGGCGCCGGGCGCGGTTTCGCGCAGGTCGTATGTATGGGGCCGTGCGTGGGTCGTGCGTATGGGGTCTCGCGCGGGCCGTGCGCGTGGGGCCGGACGCGGTCTCGCGTGGGCCGTGCGCGTGGGGCCGGACGCGGTCTCGCGCGGGTCGTGCGCGTGGGGCCGGACGCGGTCTCGCGCGGGCCGTGCGCGTGGGGCCGGGCGCGGGTCGTGCGAGTGGAGCGCGGCCTTCCGCGGGTGGGCGCCTGCGACAGGCCGCCTTCCGGCTACCGGGGAGGCGGTGCCCGGAAGGCGCCGCCTCCCCGCCGGGGGATCACCGGTGCCGGTGGTCTCCCGGCGTCCTCCGCTTCACCGGCTCTGCCGAGTCCCCCGCCTCACCAGCTCTGGTGGAGCGGCATGCCCTCGGTGTAGCCGGACGAGCTCTGGATGCCGACCACCGCGCGCTCGTGGAACTCCTCCAGGGTGGTCGCGCCCGCGTAGGTGCACGCGGAACGCAGGCCGGCCACGATCGAGTCGATCTGGTCCTCGACGCTGGGCATGGCCGGGTCGAGATACATCCTGGACGTGGAGATGCCCTCCTCGAACAGCGCCTTGCGGGCCCGCTCGAAGGGAGAGTCGTCGGCCGTGCGCAGCTTCACGGCGCGGGCCGAGGCCATGCCGAAGTTCTCCTTGTACTTGCGCCCGTCCGCCGCGGTGCGGGTGTCGCCGGGCGACTCGTAGGTCCCGGCGAACCAGGAGCCGATCATCACGTTGGCGGCTCCCGCGGCCAGGGCCAGGGCCACGTCGCGCGGGTGGCGGACGCCGCCGTCGGCCCAGACGTGGCGGCCCAGGCGGCGGGCCTCCGCGGAGCACTCCAGCACGGCGGAGAACTGCGGGCGGCCCACGCCGGTCATCATCCGGGTGGTGCACATGGCGCCGGGGCCGACGCCGACCTTCAGGATGTCCGCCCCGGCCTCGACCAGGTCGCGCACACCCGCGGCGGTGACGACGTTGCCCGCCGCGACCGGCACCGCGGGGTCGAGCGCGCGGACCGCCCGGAGAGCGGCGATCATCTTCTCCTGGTGGCCGTGGGCGGTGTCGACGACGAGGCAGTCCACCCCCGCATCGAGAAGCTCCTTGGCCTTGGCGGCCACGTCGCCGTTGACGCCGACGGCGGCGGCGATCCTGAGTCTCCCCGCGGCGTCGACGGCGGGCCGGTACAGGGTGGCGCGCAGCGCGCCCGTCCTGGTCAGGATGCCGACCAGGCGGCCGTCGCCGTCCACGATCGGGGCGAGCCGGTGGCGGCCCTCGTGGAGGCGGTCGAAGGCCTCGCGCGGGTCGAGTCCCGCCGGGAGGGTGAGCAGGTGGTCGGACATGACCTGGGACAGCTGCGTGTACATGTCGACGCCGGAGCAGTCGCTCTCGGTGACCACGCCGACCGGGCGGTTGTCCCAGTCGACGATGATGATCGCTCCGTGGGCGCGCTTGGGCAGCAGGTTGAGCGCTTCGCCGACCGTGGCGTGCGGGGTGAGCGTGAGCGGCGTGTCGTGGACCAGGTCGCGCTTCTTGACCCAGTCCACGACGTCGGCCACGACGTCGATCGGGATGTCCTGCGGGATCACCGCGATTCCGCCGCGCCGCGCGACGGTCTCGGCCATCCGCCGTCCCGCGACCGCCGTCATGTTGGCGACCACGATGGGGATGGTCGTGCCGGTGCCGTCCTGCGTGGAGAGATCGACGGCGAGCCGGGAGCCGACGGAGGAGAGTGACGGGACCATGAACACGTCGCTGTAGGTCAGGTCGTAGGTCGGCGTCATCCCATTGAGAAACTTCACGTTCGTCCACCTTATCGCGTGAATTGCCAGAGATGAGCGTTCCCCGTATCGGGGCCGTCCAAGAGGACCGACCGCTCCGGCGGGAGGCTAAGATCCGGTTTGCGTGAATCGATGGGATGGCCAGAAGGAGAC
Source organism: Streptosporangium fragile (assembly GCF_039534445.1). Classification (NCBI taxonomy): domain Bacteria; kingdom Bacillati; phylum Actinomycetota; class Actinomycetes; order Streptosporangiales; family Streptosporangiaceae; genus Streptosporangium; species Streptosporangium fragile. The sequence continues at coordinate 105,357 of NZ_BAAAVI010000018.1, forward strand.
GCTGTGATCGTGGTTGACCGGCCCGAGATGCTCGTCGTCGGCCATGCCGTACGGACCTCGAACGCGGACGAGATGGAGCCGGGGCGAGGACGGCTTGGCGCGCTGTGGGCGCGGGCGAGTGTGCCCGGGGCCTTCGCGCACGTGCCGGGGCGGGTGGACGAGAACGTCTACGCGGTCCTCACCGACTACGAGAGCGACCATCACGGCGCCTACACCCAGATCGTCGGGGTGGCGGTGCGCACCGCCGCGGCGTTGCCCGAGGGCATGGTGGCGGTGCGGGTGCCCGGGGTGCCGTCGCTGAAGCTGGAGGCCCGGGGGCCGATGCCGGACGCGCTGCTGGAGTCGTGGCAGCAGCTGTGGAAGCACACCGAGTCGGGCGGTATCCCGGCGCGGGCCTTCACCACCGACCTGGAGGTGCACCACCCCGGCGGGGTCGACCTCTACGCGGCGATCCTGCCCCCGTTGCGCTGAGCCCCGCCCCCGCCGTCCCCCGGCGGGGGCTCAGCCGTCCTCGTCGTCCGGGGGCGGGTCGGGCAGTCGCCAGCCGGAGACGACCAGCGGCAGCACGAAGTGCGTCATGAACAGCGCGATCGCCAGCATGAGCAGCGCCCCTCCAGGGACGGAGTAACCGCGTCCGTGGTAGAGGCTCACGGCGAGCGTCGTGGCGAACAGGGTGACCAGGATCCCCGTCATGATGCGGTGGGTGATGCCGACGGCCCGCAGGCGCTCACTCACCTGGCGCTCGTCCAGGTCGCGCTCGGCCAGGGCGGTGACGCCGCGGGTGGCGACGTTGAGCAGCGTCACCGCGGGCAGGTAGACCATCAGGACGGCCGTCCACAGGACGATGTCGGCCCAGTCGGCCCCGCCGTCGGCCCAGCCGGCCCCGGCGCCCGGCGTGACCCAGGTGACGACGGCGTTCACCCAGAAGGTCGCCAGCGCGCAGGCCACCGCCCCGGCGAGCAGTCGCCTGCGGGTCCGGGTGGCGTACCAGCCGGGCAGGTAGTCGCGTTGCATGGCTTCCAGCTGGCTCCGGCGCCAGCGTGTCTTCCAACTCCTCACGGCTTTCACCCCGTCCTACCGCTGCCCAGCCGCGGGAACGGCCTGAGCGAGAACACGACTTCCAACGGCACGTCGAAGTACTCGGCGATGCGCAGGGCGAGGAAGAGGCTCGGGCTGTACTCGCCCCGCTCCAGGTAGCCGATGGTCTGGTAGTGGACGCCCAGGGCGGCCGCCAGATCCTTGCGTGAGATTCCCCGTTCGGCCCTCAGCACCGAGATCCGGTTGTATACGTCTTCCGCGGGCATCCCAGTAGTCTCCCAGCACTCAGATCCCCTGTGCGGCCGGTCGGCGCCCGGCGAGGCGCGAGCCCGACTCGCGGCGGGTGACCCGGTGGATCAGCCACGGTGCCAGCAGCATCCCGGCCACCGTCCACGCCGTCAGCGCCGCTCCGGCCCACGGCAGCCGCCAGTCGCCGCCGATCTCGGCGGCGAGCATGGTGTCGGGCAGGAAGGCGGCCCGCAGACCCAGGCCCTGCCAGTAGAGCGGGAACGCCTGGGAGACCCACTGCACGGCCTCCGGCATGAACGTGATGGGCAGCATGACCCCCGAGGTGACCATCAGGATCATCATCGGCAGCGCCAGGATCCCCGCTCCGGCCTTCGGGCCGGGGAGCAGGCAGCCGAGCGCCGCGCCCAGCGGCACCACGGCGAGCGTGCCCAGCAGCGTCACCCAGGCCAGGGTCACCCAGTCGCGGGGCATCGCGACGTTGCCCAGGGCCCCTCCCGTGGCCAGGATCAGCGCGCCCTGGACGACGATCTGGCACAGGACGGTCACCACCCGTCCCGCGAGGTAGGCGGGGACGCCGCCGGGAGTGCTCCGCAGCCGCAGGAGGGTGCCGTCTTCGCGGTCCGTGGCGATCGCGATCGGCAGCGTCATCAGGCCGTTGGAGAAGACGGTGAAGGCCAGGAAGCCGACCGTCATGTACGTGCCGCTGGAGACGTCGGTGCCCGTCACTTTCTGGTCGCCGATCCACATCGTCAGCATGGCGAAGACCCAGACCGTGCCGACCAGAGTGGTGATCAGCTCCCTGCGGTCCTTGACGAGGTGCGTGTGCTCCGTCCACCCCCGCCGCAGCCCGATGCGCAGTGTCCTGACGTTCACGCCGCCCTCCCGATCAGGCTCAGATAGCTCTCCTCCAGCGACGGCCGCCGGACCTCCAGGCCGGGCACCGGGCCGTCGAACCTGCGGTGCAGCTCCCAGGCCGCCCGCGAGGGGTCCGCGGTGCGCAGGACCCGCTCCTCGCCGTCCTCCACCCACCGCACGTGCGACTCGCTCCGCACGGCCGCGGCGAGCTCGGCCGGGGTGCCGCAGACGGCGATCTCGCCGGCGACCAGGATCGCGGTGCGGTGCGCCAGCTTCTCGGCCTCGGCCAGGTCGTGCGTGGTGAGGAGGATCGTGATGCCGTCGTCCGCCGCGAGTTTCCCGACCAGCCGGTGGAACTCCCGGCGCGCCTCCGGGTCGAACCCGGTGGTCGGCTCGTCCAGGAACAGCAGTTCCGGGCGGCCGACGATGCCGAGCGCCACGTCCAGCCTCCGGCGCTGACCGCCCGACAGGCGGCTCACCCGCTGCCCGGCCTGGGCGGTCAGGCCGAGCGCGGCCAGCAGCTCGTCGGGGTCGCGGGGGTCGTCGTAGAACGAGCCGAGGTGGGCGAGGAGCTCGCGGGCGCCCCATCGGGGGTGGTCGCGCCAGCTCTGCAGGACGATGCCCAGTTTCGCCCGCCAGGTCTCGGTGGCCCGCTCGGGGTCGGCCCCGAGCACGTTCACCTCGCCCGCCGAGCGGTTCCGGAACCCCTCCAGGATCTCGATCGTGGTGGTCTTCCCCGCGCCGTTGGGGCCGAGGAGGGCGAAGATCTCCCCGCGCCGGATGTCGAGGTCGACGCCGCGCAGCACCTCGGTCGCGCCGTACTTCATCCGCAGCCCGCGGACGCTTACCGCAGTACTCATGCGAACGAATGTAGTACATCTACTACATAACTTCCAACGTCTATGACAAAGGGCGGTACACCTGTGTCAGGTGTACCGCCCTGTAGAGCTCTCAGTGGCTGCCGGTCGCCTCCCGGTGAGCGGCGTCCCGGCCGCCGGTGGTCAGTCGCCGTACCCCCACAGGGGCTCGTGGATCTCGAAGCCCACGGGCTCGCCCCACCGGTTGCGGTAGCTGACCTCGTGCGCCGGGCGGCGGGGCGCGACGCCCCAGCGGCCGGTCGGGTAGCCGAGGGTGACCGTGCAGGCGAGGGTCCAGCCCCTGCCCTCGGGCACACCCAGGACGCGCAGTGTCTCCTCCGCGTGGAAGATGCCGAGCACGCTGGTCAGCGCGGTGCCCACGCCGTGGGCGCGGGCGGCGAGCTGGGCGCTCCACACCGCGGGGAAGATCGAGCCGCCGGACGGGTCGTTGCGCGTGAACGCGAACAGCAGCAGCGGGTAGTCCTCGAAGTGGTCGGCCAGGTGCCTGGCCGACTTCAGGACGTTGAGCGTGCGGGTATCGCCCTCGGTCTCGGCCCGCTCGCGCATCGGCCGGTAGTGGCCCTCGAAGAGCCGCCCGAGCGCGTCGCGGTAGAGCGGTCCGAGATGCGCCTTCACCGCGGGGTCGTCCACCAGCAGGAACCGCCAGTTCTGCGTGTTGCCGCCGCTGGGAGCGCGGACCGCGGCGTCCAGGATGCTCCGCTGGACCTCCTCGGGGATCGGGTCCGGCGTGACCCGGCGCATGGCGCGGGTCGTGTACAGGGCCTCGAAGACGTCCATGGCGCCATCGGTCATGCCAGCACCCCCGCCTCGCGGAGCTTCGCGGCGGCCTCGTCGGACAGGCCCCAGGACGACAGGTCCGACAACCGGGTGGCGGGGGAGAGGTCCTGCGCGGGCACGCCGAGCAGCCGCGGCGCGGGGGCGGGCTGGCGGACCCCGCCGACCTCGACGAACGTGCCGCGGGCCTTGTTGTGCGGGTGGTCGGCGGCCTCGCCCATCTCCAGGACGGGGGAGACGCACGCGTCCGTGCCGTCGAACACCGCCTCCCACTCGGCGCGCGTCCTGGACCGGAACGCCTCGGCCAGCCGCTCGCGCAGCTCGGGCCAGCGTGACCTGTCATCGCGGTCGGGCAGGTCGGACAGGCCCATCAGCCGGACCATCTCCGCCCAGAACTGCGGCTCCAGGGCGCCGACGGCCAGGTACTTGCCGTCCGAGGTCTCGTAGGTGTCGTACATCGGGGCGCCGGTGTCGAGCAGGTTCGTGCCCCGGGGGCCCCAGAACCCGCTCTGCACGCCGTGGTAGAACATCGCGAACAGCGCCGCCGAGCCGTCCACCATGGCGGCGTCGATCACCCGGCCCTCGCCGGTCCGCTCCCGCTCGAGCAGCGCGAGCAGCACGCCGTACGCCAGCATGAGGCCGCCGCCGGCGAAGTCGCCGAGGATGTTGATCGGCGGGGTGGGCCGCTCGCCCGCGCGGCCCAGCATCGACAGCACGCCGGAGATCGCGATGTAGTCGATGTCGTGCCCGGCGGTCGGCGCGAGCGGGCCGTCCTGGCCCCAGCCCGTCATCCGCGCATAGACCAGGCGCGGGTTGACCGCGTGCAGGTCGGCCGGGCCGATGCCGAGACGCTCGGCGACCCCCGGCCGGAACACCTCGATGACCACGTCGGCGCCCGTCGCCAGTTCCCTGAACGCGGCCACGCCCTCGGGGGACTTCAGGTCCAGGCCGATCGTCCGCTTGCCGCGGTCCATCACGTCGGCACGCGGCCTGTCACCCGCCCTGGCGACGGCGCTCACGCGGTCGACGCGCAGCACCTCGGCCCCGTGGTCGGCCAGCATCATCCCGGCGAACGGGCCGGGAGCCAGGCCGGCCAGTTCGAGCACGCGGACTCCAGCCAGCGGGCCCTTCCTGGTCACGCGCTCCATCGATATCTCCTCGAATACGGTCTCGACTCCGGGCCGCGCGACGACGCCGACCAATGCCGACCAATCGTTTGGTAACAGTCCACCGGCCCCTTCCGGCCAAGTAGAACAACATTCGGCTTTCCGTGGCAAGAGATCCGGGCCGGTACCGCGTGGCGCCCGCTCGCATATGGGAAAGTGGCGCCCGCGCGTATGAAAAACTTGCGCCTCTCCGAACAGGACCTAGGGGTTTCGACGATGATGAATCCGCACAGTGGACGGATGGTCGCTGGGCGCTATCGATTGCTGCGGGAGCTCGGCCGGGGCGGCATGGGCGTGGTGTGGGAGGGCTACGACACCCTGCTCAACCGTTCGGTGGCGGTCAAGGAGGTGCTCCTGCCTCCGAACCTCTCCCCGGCCGAGCAGCAGGTCCAGTTGACGCGCACCTCCCGGGAGGCCAGGACCGCCGCCCGGCTCAACCACCACGGGATCGTCGCGATCTACGACGTGGCGGAGGAGGACGGCCGCCCCTGGATCATCATGGAGCTCGTCCGGGCGCGAGGGCTGGACCAGGTCGGCCGGTTGCCGGTGCGGCAGGTCGCCGAGATCGGCCGGCAGGTGTTGTCGGCGCTGCGGGCCGCCCACGACGCGGGCATCCTGCACCGCGACGTCAAGCCCAGCAACATCCTGCTGGACGAGGGCGGCCGCGCCGTCCTCTCCGACTTCGGCATCGCGGTGGTGGAGGGCGACACGTCCCTCACCCAGACCGGCATGGTGACGGGCTCGCCCAGCTTCCTGCCCCCCGAGCGCGCCACCGGTGCCGACGCGGGCCCCTGGTCCGACCTGTGGGCACTCGGCGCCACCCTCTACGCGGCCCTGGTCGGCCACGGCCCCTTCGAGAGGCGCGACGCCATCGCCACCCTCAGCGCCCTGCTCACCGAGGAGCCCGACTTCGGCCCGGTGCCCACGGAGATGCGCGCGGTGCTCATGGGCATGCTCCAGCGCGAGCCCGCCCACCGGCTGACCGCCGAGCAGGCCGACGCCCTGCTCGCGGAGGTCGTGAACGACCCGGCGGCCGCGGTCCGCCGGACCGGGGAGTGGGAGAGCCGCCGGACCAGGCCCTCGGCCGCGTCGTCCCCGGGGGCCGCCGCCGCCCCGAACCGGCGCCGCCGCCGCGCCGGCGCCGGCCGCGTCCCGCTGGTGATCGCCGCCGTGGTGGTCCTGGCGGCCGGCGGCGGCGCCGTGGCCGTGGCCATGTCCCAGCCCGAGCAGCGGACCGTGGCCGGCACCCGGTCCGCTCCCGCCTCCGCTCCCGTCTCCGCCGAGCCCGAGCCCACCGAGGAGGCCACCGAGTCCGAGACGCCCACCCCGACGCCGACCCCGACCGCCACCCGGCCCAGGTCCGTCACCGCGCAGGGACTGCGGACATGGCGGGCCCGCCCGCCGGAGAACTGGAGCATCGGCTATCCGGCGGGCTGGACCGGCGACTGGGCGCCCGAGACGGGCTACACCCAGTGGCTGCGCCGCGACGGCGCCGCGCACATGTCGGTGGAGGCGCTGGAGGCGCCCATCGAGGGCCTGCAGCAGTTCCAGCAGACCGTCCGGGAGAGCGTGGCCCAGTGGAGCGAGATCCACTCCGAGGACACGTCCGCCGTCCCCGTGGCCTACGGTTCCGGGCTCCAGTGGGAGTTCACCTGGAGCATGAAGGACAGCGGCGGCGCGCCCTGGGCCCGGTCCGGGGTGACCTACCACGAGGTGCGGCGCTTCATCGCGGTCGGCGACACGGTCATGGTGCTCAGCTGGACCACCCACGACACCGAGTGGCAGGGGCAGCAGGCCCTGATGAACCGGGTCTTCGCCAGCTTCCACCCCCGCGGGGGCGAGTGACGTGACCTGGAGGGTGCTCGCGCTGCCGCCGCTCCCGGAGGAGGCGCTGCGCGGCCTGCTCGGCCCGCTGGGCGACCGGGTCGCCGTGTCGGTCCCGGAGCGTCGCGACCGGGAGGCGCTGCTCGCCGCCGTCGCGGAGGCCGAGATCGTCGTCGGGGACTGGAGCGGAGGACTCTGCCTGGACGCCGAGGTCGTCCGCGCCGCGCCGCGCCTGTCCTTCGTGCAGCAGCCCTCGGTGGGCGTGGACGGGCACGACCTCGGCGCGCTCGCCGCGGCCGGCGTCCCGCTGGCCAACACCGCCGGGGTGAACGCGATCGCCGTGGCCGAGTGGTGCTTCGCCGCGGCGCTCGCGCTCTCGCGGCGGCTGCCCGACGCCGACGCGGCGGTCCGCGCCGGCCGCTGGCCACAGCTCGACCTCGGCCCCAGCGAGCTGTACGGCTCGCGCGTGGGGATCGCCGGGTTCGGCCCGATCGGGGAGGCGTGCGCGCGGATGTTCGCCGGACACGGGTGCGAGGTCTCCTACTGGACCCGCACGCCCCGTGACGCGCCGTACGCCTACCGCGGGCTCGACGAACTGGTCGCCGGCTCCCAGGTGCTCGTCGTGGTGCTGCCGCTGACGGCGGAGACCAGGGGGCTGATCGACCCGTCCCGGATGCCCGCGGGCTCGCTGCTGGTCAACGCGGCCCGCGGACCGGTGGTCGACACGGCGGCGCTGCTGGCCGCCCTGGACTCCGGGCACCTGGGCGGTGCCGCGCTCGACGTGTTCGACACCGAGCCGCTGCCGCCGGACCACCCGGTGCGTGAGAGTCCCAGGGTCCTGCTCTCGCCGCACGTGGCCGGGGTGACCCCGCAGTCGACCGGCCGCCTGATCCGCTGCGTGCTGGACAATCTGCAGGCCGCGATGGACGGGCGCCCGGTGGTCAACGTGGTGAACGGCGTCGACCCAGTGGTCGCGCGCAGGCACCGGAAGGGGCGGTCGTAGAGTTTCCGCGTGTTTAACGCGCCCCGCCTGGCCCCGGAGACATCCGAGTTATAACGTGCCTAAGGGCGATCTTTGTAACGACGGTCATGGGGGTGATTACCGTGCGGCAGATGACGGAGATGGCGACGCACCGGCGAGCAGTGGAACAGATCAGGCAGTCCTACGCCGCCATCCCCGACGACGCTGTGCCCAGGCTTTCCAAGGCCACCACGAACCTGTTCCGGTTCCGCGAGGGCGGGCGGGCGGCGAAGCTCTCCGCGAAGGACCTGGACCAGGTCATCGAGGTCGACCCGGTGACGATGACCGCCGAGGTCCAGGGGATGACGACCTACGAGCACCTGGTCGACGCCACACTGGCGCACGGCCTCATGCCGTACGTCGTGCCCCAGCTGAAGACGATCACGCTCGGCGGAGCGGTCACGGGTCTCGGCATCGAGTCCACCAGCTTCAAGGACGGGCTGCCGCACGAGTCGGTGGAGGAACTGGAGATCCTCACCGGTGACGGCCGGATCGTGGTGGCCCGCGACGACAACGAGCACCGCGACCTGTTCCGGGCCTTCCCCAACTCCTACGGCACGCTGGGCTACGCGCTCCGGATCAGGATCAGGCTCAAGCGGGTCCGGCCGTACGTCCGCCTGACCCACATCCCCTTCGGCGACGCCGACAAGTGCATGGTCGCCATGCGGGAGATCTGCGAGAGCGGCGAGTACGACGGCGAGCCGGTCGACTTCGTGGACGGCACCTTCTTCGGCCCCGGGGAGCTCTACATCACCGTGGGCCGCTTCGCCGACCGCGCCCCTTACCTGTCCGACTACACCGGCATGCGCATCTACTACCGGTCGATCCAGACCAGGACCCGTGACTGGCTGACCGTCCGCGACTACCTCTGGCGCTGGGACACCGACTGGTTCTGGTGCTCCCGCGCGTTCGGCGTGCAGAATCCGATGGTGCGCTCGCTGATGCCGCGCAGGTGGATGCGCTCCGACGTCTACCGCAAGCTGGTCGGTCTCGACCGCAAGTACGGGGTGGTCGCCCGGATCGACCGCTGGCGTGACCAGCCCGTGCAGGAGTCCGTCATTCAGGACATCGAGGTGCCCGTCGAGCGCGGCGCCGAGTTCCTGGAGTTCTTCCACGAGAAGGTCGGCATGACGCCGGTCTGGATGTGCCCGCTGCGGGCGACCGGCGAATGGCCGCTCTACCCCCTGGAGCCCGGCCGGCTTTATGTGAACTTCGGCTTCTGGGGGACGGTCCCGCTGCCCCGCGGCCAGTTCGACGGTTACTACAACCGGCTCATCGAGAAGCGTGTCCACGAGCTGGAGGGGCATAAATCCCTGTACTCGACCTCCTACTACCCCCGTGATGAATTTTGGCAGTTTTATAACGGAAATAGCTATTGGCCCGTTAAACGGGCATACGACGGGGGTGGCCGGTTGCTCGACCTCTACGACAAGTGTGTTCGGGGGCGTTAGGAGAGGTTGTTTCTGTGTTACTCGCAGAGATCTTCGAGAAGGTCATGGGCCCCGAGACCGGAGTGCGTCTCGTCGCCTACGACGGAAGCAAGGCCGGTTCTGCCAGTGCGGACATCACCGTTGAGGTGAAGACCCCGACCGCCGTCGCGTATCTGGCGCAGGCTCCGGGCGAGCTGGGTCTCGCCAGAGCGTACGTATCCGGTCACATCGATGTCCACGGCGACCTGTACACGCTGCTGTCGCGCATGTGGGCGCTCACGCTCAACGACATCCCCCTCGGCGAGAAGCTCGCGGCCGCGCGGGCTCTCGGCGTCCGCCCGCTGCTGACGCGGGTACCCCCGCCTCCCCAGGAGGTGCGGCGCAGCATGCTGGCCCGGCTGGGCAGCAGGCACGCCAAGCAGCGCGACGCGGAGGCGATCCACCACCACTACGACGTCTCCAACACCTTCTACCGGTGGGTGCTGGGCCCGTCCATGGCCTACACCTGCGCCGTCTTCCCGGAGCAGGACGCCACGCTGGAAGAGGCCCAGCGTGTCAAGTTCGATCTCGTCGCCCGCAAGCTCGGTCTCAAGCCCGGCATGCGGCTGCTGGACGTGGGCTGCGGCTGGGGCGGCATGGTCATGCACGCCGCCCGGGAGTACGGGGTCAAGGTGCTCGGCGTCACCCTCTCGCGCCAGCAGGCCGAGTGGGCGCAGAAGGCCATCGCGGAGGCCGGTCTCGGCGAGCTCGCCGAGGTCCGCCACATGGACTACCGCGACGTGAAGGAGACCGGCTTCGACGCCGTCAGCTCGATCGGCCTGACCGAGCACATCGGCAAGGAGCAGCTGCCGTTCTACTTCCGCTTCCTGTACGACAAGCTGGTCCCCGGCGGGCGGTTGCTGAACCACTGCATCACCCGGCCGACGGGCGTCGAGAAGACCATCAACGCCGGCGGCTTCATCAACCGCTACGTCTTCCCGGATGGGGAGCTGGAGTCGGTCGGCTACCTGGCCCGCCAGATCGAGGACATCGGCTTCGAGATCCGCCACGAGGAGAACCTGCGCGAGCACTACGCGCAGACGCTCCGCTACTGGTGCGCGAACCTCGACGAGCACTGGGACGAGGCGGTCAGGGAGGTCGGCGAGGGCACGGCGCGGGTCTGGCGGCTCTACATGGCGGCCTGCGTGGTCGGCTTCGAGCGCAACAAGGTCCAGCTCCACCAGATCCTCGCCGTCAAGCTCGACGCGGAGGGGCGGTCCGGCGTGCCGCTCCGGCCGGCCCTCGACTGGCCCTGATCCTCCCGGCCCCGGTCTCGCTCCTGATCTGAGCCCGGGGCGGGCTCCGTCCCGGTCGCGCGCCGGGGCCGGCGATGTCCGGCTCCGGCGCGCGACAGCGCCCGATGGGCGGCGGTCACTCCTTGCCCCGCCCGCTCAGCAGGTCGCGGACGCGGTCCACCAGCCCGACGCCCGGGGCGAGCAGCTTGTTGGCCGGCGGGGTGTCGGGCGCCGAGGGGTGCGGCCGGGTCGGGGCGATCTTCTTGACCGCCTGGATCTTGCCGGCCAGCTCCCGCAGCTCCTCACTGTCGGCGTGCTGCTCCAGCTGGGGGAAGAGCGTGCTCTCCTCCTCCTGGATGTGCTGCCGGATCGTGCTCGTCAACTGGCTGAGCAGCTGGTCGAAGCGCGGGTCGTCGGCGCCGGTCCCCTCCAGCTCCTTCATCAGCTGCTCCGCCTCGGCGTGCTCGGAGAGCTCCCGGTCGGCCAGCGCGTCCCCGCCGGGGACGAACTTGCGGGTGGCCGGGTAGAGGTAGGCCTCCTCGGCGATCGCGTGTTTGACGAGCTCGGTGATCACCTTTTCGGTGAGCTGCTGACGCCGCTCCTCGTCACCGGTGCCGCGGAGCGCCTCCAACTGCTCGAAGAGCTGCTCCACCTCGCGATGGTCGGTGGTGAGGACACTGACCACGGTGTCGCCATGACTTGTCATTTCTCCCCCTGAGACTCCCCCTGGAATTCAGGGGCCGCCTACCCCGACGGCCGGGGTGGAAACGCACTTGACCGGCGCCTCACGGCGGGCAGACCCGGCCTATGCCCTCGGCTTTCCGGGGCAGAGCGGAAGCTCCGGACCGGGGTGGAAGGAACGCCACCCGGCCGTGGGGCGGCGTCCCCTCCACCCCACACCGGTGGAACCCGCGCTCGGGATGCCCGTACGCTCAGCGGGACCCGCGCCCGGGGTGCCGTACCACGTTCAGCGGAGCTCGCGCTTGAGGATCTTGCCGGTGGCGGTCATCGGCAGGGCGTCGCGGAACTCGATGATCCGCGGGTACTTGTAGGCCGCCATGTTCTCCTTGCACCAGGCGACCAGCTCCTCCTCGGTGAGGGTCGCCCCGGGGGTGCGGATCACGTAGGCCTTGACCTCCTCGCCGTGCGAGTCGTGGGGGACGCCCAGCACCGCCGCCAGGGAGACCTCGGGGTGCGTGATGAGGACCTCTTCGATCTCACGCGGGTAGACGTTGAAGCCACCGCGGATGATCATGTCCTTGGCCCGGTCGATGATGGCGTAGTAGCCGTCCGCGTCGCGGGTGGCGATGTCGCCGGTGCGGAACCAGCCGTCCCTCATGACCTCCGCGGTCGCCTCGGGCCGGTTGTAGTAGCCCTTCATGACGTTGTGGCCGCGGATCGCGATCTCGCCGGGGCCCTCGCCCTCGATCGTCTTCCAGTCGCCGTCGACCAGCTTCATCTCCACGCCCCAGATCGGCGTGCCGATCGTACCGGGCTTGGTGGGCTTGCCGAGCTGGTTGAAACTCGCCACCGGGGAGGTCTCCGACAGGCCGTACCCCTCCAGGATGCCGACGCCGAAGGTCTTCTCGAAGTCCTTGAGCACCTCGACGGGGGAGGAGGCGCCGCCCGCGACCGCCACCTTGAGCGAGGTGGGCACCTCGTCGCCGTCGGCGTGGATCTTCGTCAGCATCGCCCAGTACATGGTCGGCACGCCCGCGAACAGCGTGACGTTCTCGGCGCGCATCAGCTCCAGGGCCGGTCCGGGCTCGAAGCGCGGCATGAGCACGAGGGTCGCCCGGCGCCGGAACCCGGCGTTCATGATGACGGTCTGCCCGAAGGAGTGGAAGAGCGGCAGCACCGCCAGGTAGGCGTCGCCGCCCTCGGTGCGGGGGAACATCTCGTCCGAGACCATGGCGTTGAGCAGCATGTTCTGGTGGGTCAGCTCGGCGCCCTTGGGCTGGCCCGTGGTGCCGCTGGTGTAGAGGATCACCGCGGTGTCGTCGGGCGAGGTCTGCACGGTCTCGAACTCGCCGGACACGCCGTCCAGCGCCGCCCACAGCGTCTCGCCGTACTCCGACTCGGTGGCGAAGGCGGTGGCGGGCAGCACGAAGAAGTGCTCCGTCGACGGCGCCGCCTCGAACCCCGCCTTGCCGCGCTCGCCCAGCGGCAGCTCCGGAGTGCCCTCGAAGCAGAACAGCGCCTTGGCGTGGGAGTCTTCCAGGTGGTAGGCGATCTCCCTGGACTGCAGCAGCACGTTGAGCGGCACGACCGTGGCGCCGGCCTTGAGGATGCCGTAGTAGACGAAGGGGAAGTACGGCAGGTTGGGACAGGCGATCGCGACCTTGTCACCCTTGCCCACACCCCGGGAGACCAACAGGTTGGCGACCTGGTTCGCGACGGTGTTGACCAGGGAGTACGGCAGACGCAGGTCGCCGAAGACCAGTGCGGTGCGGTCGGGGCACTCCCGGGCGCTGTCCTCCAGGGCGACCGACAGGTTGAGCATGGTGCGTCCTCCTCCGAGCAAGCTCTGACGTTGCCCATACTGGCAGCCGGAGATACCTACCGGTAGGTAACCCGTATTACAAATTGACGGGCAATGGAAGGGGGGATAAGGAGGAGCAGATAAGAGCCCGCTTACGGGGGAGGCGAGCTGACCGTCGGTGCGAGGAGGGGTCAGTGCGCGTGGAGTACGACTATGTCATCGTCGGCGCGGGATCGGCCGGATGCGTCCTGGCCAACCGGCTCTCGGCGGACCCAGATGTCACGGTCGCCCTCATCGAGGCGGGCGGGCCGGACGACAGGCTTGAGATCCGGATGCCCGTGGGGTTCGTCAAGCTGTTCAAGACCGAGTACGACTGGGACTTCACCACCGCCAAGCAGGCGGAGCTGGCCGGTCGGGAGCTGTACTGGCCGCGCGGCAGGATGCTCGGCGGCTCCTCCTCGATGAACGGCCAGATGTGGGTACGGGGGCACCGCGCCGACTACGACGGATGGAACGTGCCAGGCTGGTCCTACGACGAGGTCCTGCCGTACTTCCGGCGCAGCGAGCGCCGCGCCGGCCCCGACCGCGGCGGCGTGTACGGCACCGACGGGCCCGTCCACATCTCCGAGCTGCGCTCGCCGAACCCCGCCACCGAGCGGTTCCTGCTGGCCTGCGAGGAGTTGGGCATCGTCCGGCTGGACGAGCTCAACGGCCCCTCCAACGAGGGCTGCTCGCCCACCCCCGTCACCCAGTACCGGGGCCGCCGCTGGAGTTCGGCCGACGCCTACCTCAGGCCCGCGGTTCGGCGGCCCAACCTCACCGTGCTGACCTCCTCGCACGTGCGGTCGGTCCTGATCGAGAACGGCCGGGCGGTCGGCGTCGCGTACGGCGACGGCGCGGTGGTGCGGTCCCGCGCGGAGGTCGTACTGGCGGCCGGGACGGTCGGCTCGCCGCACCTGCTGATGCTCTCGGGCGTCGGCCCGGCCGACGAACTGCGGGCCGAGGGGGTCGAGCCGGTTCACGACCTGCCCGAGGTCGGCAGGAACCTTCAGGACCACCTGGCGTCGGGCATCGTCCTGCACTGCCCCCGGCCGATCACGCTCGCCGGCGCCGATTCGCTCGGCAACCTGCTCCGCTTCCTGGTCGGCCGTAGCGGCAAGCTCACCTCCAACGTCGGCGAGGCGGTGGCGTTCATCCGCACGTCCCCGGACGAGCCCGCCCCCGACATCGAGTTGATCTTCGCTCCCGGCCCTTTCATCAGTCACGGCCTCGTCCCGCCCCCCGGCCACGGCCTGACCATCGCCTCGATCCTGCTGCAGCCCGAGAGCCGCGGCAGGATCTCCCTGAACGGCCAAGACGTGGTGATCGACCCCGGCTATCTCACCGCGGAGGCCGATGTCCGGCGCCAGGTCGCCGGGCTGAGAAAGGCCAAGGAACTGTTCGCCACCGCGGCGCTCGCCCCGCTCGCCGGGCCGCCCATGGACCCGTACTGGGGCGCGGAGACCGAGGAGGAACTCGTCCGCTGGATCCGCGAGCGCAGCGAGACCCTCTACCACCCGGTCGGCACCTGCCGGATGGGCGAGGACGACGGGTCGGTGGTGGATCCCGCCCTGCGGGTGCGCGGCATCGCCGGTCTCCGGGTCGCCGACGTCTCGATCATGCCGGTCATCAACCGCGGCCACACCCACGCCCCCGCCATCATGATCGCCGAGAGGGCCGCGGATCTGATCATCGCCGACCGCTGAGCCGGGCTCGCTCCACCTCCGGAGAGCGGCGGATCCCGCCGGGGGCACCGGATCTCGCCGGGGGCGCCGAGCTTCGTCGCCGCCCGGTGCGGCGTGCCACCCCGCGCCCTTCTCCTCTCACCGAAGGTGGCCGGTCGTGCGCGGATCGGAGCGGGCGGGAAAGTAGTCATCCCGTGGGCTGATTTCCGATCACCTGCGGGACGGATAGGCACGGGCCCGCGCGAGCCTACCCTTTCGGTGGTTCCGGGAAGAGAGTCGGCCGCACGGTGGTGTCATTTGTTTGCTCCTTTTCATTTATTCGGGTGAGCATTCGTGTGAGTAGAAAGGCAGCGGCGCGGCTGTCTCCTGTCGCACCGGCCCGCGCGGGTGATTTCCCGTGCCCCGCCGATTTCCTCTCCCCGGTATCGCATGTCAGTCGGAGGGCGCGTCCCCGCGTCTGACGGTCGTTCACCGCCACGGGTGAATGTTCTTCCCGCGCGCGGACGCCTCTCCGGCCGTCGGGCGCCGGCGTTCCGCGCCCCCTGTTTTCCGATCGTGCCGTGACCCGGTATGCGGGCCTCCCACCTGAGAGAAGATGATCAGTGAGATCGACACGGAGAAGTGACGGCCGCGTGCGCCGCCGGAGGAAGGGGACGGCCCGGCTGTCCCGGGCGCTCGCGGCGATGCTGGCATTCGTCCTGACGGCGACCCTGCTGCAGGGGGTTCCGGCCGTGGCCTCCGCCGCGCCGAGCCCGGAGGAAACCAAGGCGCTGAACAACCGGCTGCACGCCCTCAACATGCGCCTGCACAGCCCTAACTTCTACAAGAACGTCGTCCTCAGCTCGCTTCTCGTGGGCTGGTCGAAAAGCAGCCCCGGAAAATCGGAGGAGGAGATCGTCCAGGATCTCCTGGATATGTCGAATCACATCGACGGCATGATGAAGGGCGCCGGGGGATTCTCCTTGACGAACGCGGCGCAGACCCTCGGCAAACTCAGCCAGATGGTTTCCGGGCATCCGAAACTCGCGCCCGCCGCCACGGCCCTCAGCACGGTGTTCCAGGGATTCGCGGTGGCACCCGCGCAGGAGTACGACAGCTGGCAGAACGCGGTGGCCGCGAACCAGCTTCTCAGCAAGGAGGCCGGCGTCACCCTGGACAAATGGAACGGGAGGGTCGCCGGAGATGTGCGGGATATGGCGGAAAAGCTTGGACCTGACAATCCTTACGTGAAGGTCTGGAATGGCCAGATCGGGTTCTTCGCCGGTATCACGGCCAACGCCACGACCGAGGAGCTGCTCGCCGATCCGCAGCTGAAGTCCATGATGGACATCGAGGCGATCCTGCAGTACCAGAAAAACGACGAAAGATACAAGCAGGAGATCGTCAAGCAGCTCGCCCGGCTCCTGGAGCGGAACAACGGCAACATCAGGAAGGCGATCTACGCGATCGACGGGCTGCAGAACGGCTACGACGGCGCCTTCGACTGGAGGAGCCACACGCCGCCCCCGCCGCCCTCGGCCTACGAGACGGCCCTTGAGGAGTCGAAGAAACGCCAGGAGGACATCGACGCCGTCGCGCAGGGCATCGGGCTGCTCACCACCCTGATCGGCTTCGCCGACGAGAAAGCCGCCAAGCAGGCGGCGGGCGTGGGCGCGGCGGCCATCAGGATCGCCACCGCCGTCAACGAGTACCTCCCCAAGATCGCAGGCAAGGGGATCGGGAAGGCGATCTTCTCGATGGGCACCGCGGCGCTCACCGGGAACGTCATCAGCGCGATCAGCGACCTGCTGCCCCTCTTCCAGGCCGGGCAGCCCACCCCGGAGCAACTGATCATGGAGCAGCTCGGCCAGCTCCGCCAGGAGGTCGCGAACCTGCACAACGCCATGAACGAGCAGTTCAGCCGGGTGAACGAGGCGCTGAACGTCATCTACGGCGACATGATGGGCAAGTTCGACGAGATCCTCAAGCTGCAGCAGGCGACGGTCGCCCAGCTGACGCAGATCCAGGGACAGCTGCAGGGGATCCAGCAGAGCGTGGACACCTGGGCCGCCGAGATCATCAAGTCGCTGCAGAACACCAACCTGAAGGACGCCCGCGCGGCGATGAACAGGTACATCGGGTACGAGAAGACGTACGGGAAGCCGATCCCGACGCTCGACGAGTACGCCGCCGTGATGAACGAGCTGCACTTCTCGGCCGTCACCCAGGCCAGAGAGGAGCCGTTCGTCCCGAGCCCCAGCAACTACCTGCAGCACGAGGGCAATCCCGTCGCGCTGCTGGACACCTACGAGGCCTCCGGAGGCGCCGACGGCTTCCTGAGCTGGTACGGCAAGAAGCGCCACACGTGGCCCGCGCAGGCCTCCAACCCCCCGAACCTGGCCGTCTGGCTCACGATGGCCCACGGCTACGTGCGGATGGCGATGGAGAACCAGAACTACGCCAAGCAGATCGACGGCCAGCGCACCGCGGACATCGTCGCCAGGGGGCTGGAGATCGAGAGCGCGGCCCGGGAGCTGAGCAAGCCGCTGGCCGAGCCCCGCGCGGACGGCACGCGCACCAACGACCTGTTCACCGGCCTGACCGGGGACTACAAGAAGGCCGTCGCCGACCTGTCCGAGGAACTGAAGCGGATTCAGAAGGAGGTCACCGACGGCAAGGGCTACAGGCTGTTCGGCACGGCCGACCAGGCGCTGCCCGCGGGCACCACGCCGGACGGCCCCGCCACCGTCCCGTCGTGCGCGCCCACCGTGCCCCGGGACCTCGCGCGTCCGAGCGTCGTCTCGCAGGCCCAGCTCCCGAACGCGATCCTCATGGCCCTCTACGCCTTCCCCGAGGCCGACCGCCCCACGCTGACGCTGTGCCACACCTCGGGCCTCACGAACGAGCAGTCGAGCGTGACCGACCAGGTGCTGACGAGGACGGCGGATCTGTCCGTCGTCATGAAAATGCAGCTCACGTGGCCCAACGGTACGGCGCAGACCTACCGCACGTGGTCGTTCAGCCAGCCCCTCGGCGTGATCTGCCGCACCCGTCTCGGGCAGATCCCTCCGGGCGACACGACGGTCTACTTCTGCAACCAGCAGAGCTACTACCTCGACAGGTGGGTGGAGAACGGCTACAAGAAGTACTTCGAGGCCAAGGCGACGGTCACCAGTGACGAGGCGATTCTCACCGACGCGCGGGACAGGGCGGCCCGGTTCCTCACCGGACGCCAGAAAACCTACTACGACAGGGTGGTCAGCGACCTGACCACCGCGGGCAAGCCCCTGTTCGAGGCCAACGCCAAGGTGACCAGGGCCATGCGGCTGCTCCAGGCCTACACCCGGTCCGGCTGGGCGACCGCGCTCGGCAAGGACGAGATCATGCAGACGGTGCTGACGGGGGCCGAGCGGCTGCCCTCCGACGTGGGCGGCGACACCGTGATCACCGATGTCTTCCGCAGAGCCAAGCAGAACTACGAGCAGTGCGCCCCCTCGGGCGAGGCGGGCTCACCCTGCACGAGCCCCGTCTCCTTCGATCCGTTCGTGGGCCAGTCACACCAGTGGCTGCTCGACTGCACGAGCTGGTACGGCAGGAGCCGCCTGCCGGTCGACGAGTGGACCGCTGACCCGATCGGGAACACGGTCCTGGCGTTCGCCCGGTACGGCACGGACGTCCTGCGGTCGCGGTACGAGCAGCACTCCAAGGAACTCGTCGAGGGCCTCTACACCGAGGGTGTCCCCCAGGTCAAGGACGCTGTCAGCCTGCTGCAGGGCATCGACGGGATGTTCCGCGTCCCCGCGGCGTAGCGCCGTCCCCTCCCGGCGTGCGGGCCGGTCGCCGAACCGGTCCGCACGCCGCGCCACCGGTATCGGCCCGTGGAACCGACCGCCCGTGAAGGTAACCAGAGGAACATCGATGCGAAGAAGAACAACCGCCACTCTGGCGGCGGGCCTGCTGGGCTCGCTGTTGCTGGTCATGACGGCTTCGCCGGCTCAGGCCGGCCCGGACGCGCCGGCGAAACCGGCCGGCTCGTCCGCCCTGACGGTGGCGCGGGCCGAGCCCGCGGGCGTCCTGCGGGCCGTCGCACCGGAGGAACCGGACCTCCAGCCCTCCGGCAATCCCGATAAGAAGGGCAAGTCTGGGAAGAAAGTGAAGCCCTACACGCCCAACGAGTTCGACCGCCAGGCGCTCCCGCCGCCGGTGGAGCGCAAGCCCGAGCTCCCCGCGACGACCAGGCTCGACAAGCCCCCGGCCGGCTTCCCCCGACCCTGGCCGCCGACCTCCGGCCCCGAGGGTGAGGAAATCCCCGGGACCGGGGACTCCGCGCGAAGCTCCGCCGTCCCCGAGACCAGTATCGTGGGATATTTCGATGGGATCACGTTCGAGCCGGGGCAGATCAGGCTCAGGGGGTGGGCCCTCGACGAGTTGGCCCCCACCAAGGCCATCCAGGTGGTCGCCAGGAAGAACAGCGCGGAGTCGTACTGGGGGTGGGCCAACACGTACCGGCCCGACGTCGGGAACGGCGACTACCACGGCTTCGACTTCACCATCCCCCTCCCGGCGGCCAGGGGGGAGCACACCGTCTGTGTGCAGGCCTACGCGAGCTACACCTACGCGAACCTCGGCTGCCTCCGTTACGACACCCGGCCGTTCGGGCACGTCGAACAGTACCTCCACACCGTGGCGACCCCCAACGGGACGTTCTCCGTCTTCCGCGGGTGGCTGATCGATCCGTACACCGCCGACCCGGCGCGCCTCGACGTCACCGTGGACGGGCTGCCGCGCGTCACGATGGCCGCGTCCGCCCCGCACCCGGGAGTGGCTCAGAGCTTCCCCGCCTTCGGATCCGGCCACGGCTTCGAGGCGTGGATCCAGCACATCTCCGGGGACGGCAACCACACGGTGTGCGTGTACGGCTCCTCGGCGGACGTGAGCCAGCTGATCGACTGCAAGGACCACGACGAGAGTCACACCCCGCACGGATATCTCGACGAGGTGAGCTGGCAGGGTGAGAACGTCCTGGTGAGGGGCTGGGCGATCGACTGGGACACCACGAACGCCGTCTCGGTCTCGATCCGCGCGGGCGGCAAGCCCGTCAAGACCGTCCTGGCGAACGTCGACCGGCCGGACATCGGCGCCAGGTACCCGCAGTACGGGCCGCGCCACGGGTTCGAGACGACGATCCCCGCCGTCCCGGACGGCCAGGAGGTCACCGTCACGGTGAAGAACGTCTCCACGGGCGTCGACGCCACGTGGACCGGCCGCTACGACGGCTCGGCGGGGCCGTGCCGCTGCGTCAAGGAGAGCTTCGAGGAGGGCTCGTTCGACAACTCGGTCTACTCCCCGGCGAACGGGCGCATCACCTCTGATCCGGTCCAGCGCGTGGCGGGGAACCACTCCGTGTACGGCGAGTCCCCGCAGACGCAGGAGTGGTCGGAGCTCCTGCGGTCCGACCCGGCCAAGCTGAAGCTCGCCCCCCGGACCACCTACACGGTGACCTTCAGATACCGGCTTCTCCAGGTCCACGAACAGACGTCCCCCTATTTCCGGGCTCGCAGCACCGCCGGAGGGTCCTCCCAGGACGTGGGGGTCACGTTCTGGCCCGAACCCGCGGACGGGGACGTGCGGTCGAAGTCGGTGACGTTCACCACGAACGACTTCGGTGACTACTACATGATCTGGGGCTTGAAATTCGGCGGCGCGATGGTGGTCGACGACATCGTGCTGAGCGGCCCGGTCCAGCGGAGCTGACGCCGCCGGGCAGCGGCGGCGGGTGAACCCGGCCGTCACGGCGGACGTCACCGGTACGGCCGGTGTCCGCCGTGACGGCTTGTCGTGCGCCCGGGGCTCCGCTCTCCGCGGACCGGACGCCGTGCGGCACGGCGGCCCGTCGCGTGTCCGGGGGTTCGCCTCCCGCGCCCGGACGCCGTCGGAACGAGTCGTCAGCCCGGCGGGTGATCGGAAATCGGCCCCCAGGGGGATCGGCGGGGGCTTCCCGGGGTCTAGCGTGAAGGGCGATCGGGAAACCCCTCGAACCGGCGGTGCGGCGGGCCTCAGCCCGCGTATCCCCATGGATCGCGGAAGAGTCTCCCGAGGACGGGGGCATGTGCCGTCGGTCGCCGGTTCTCTCGTGGCGGCCGCGGTCATGACCGTCCCGCTGCCGCCGGGCGAGCGATGACAGTGAGGCGATGAGGCAGACGACATGAGCGCAGTGACGGACCAACGCGGAACGCTCCCGGAGGACGGTCCCGGCGACACGGCCGTGACGCCGATGCCGTCGCCTCCCCGTTTCCCGACTCGGGGTCCCCGGTGAGATCGGCGCTCACCCCCATCGGCGGCAATGAGATCGAGCTGCGGATCCGCAAGCAGCCGGCTCTCGGCCGGGCCGAGGCGTGGCTGACGGAGATCCACGAGTTCCGGGGGAAGGTCATGTACGACAACGGCAGGCGGCCGTACTTCTGCGACGACGTCGGCCGCTACGTCGACGCGGATGAGGTCGACTTCGGCTCCTGGCACATGACCGCGCACCTGTGGTCGGAGGACAGGATCTCCGCCTGCGTCCGCCTCGTGCCGCCGGAGCTGACCACCCTGTTCCACACGCGGCGGCACCTGGGGGCGGAGCGGTACGACGAGGTGCTCAGGATGGCGGGGGCGGTCGGTGGACCGGTCCTCGAGGTGAGCCGGCTCGTCGTCTCCCGGCGCGTGCGCGGCGACGAACTGGCCGACAAGGTGATGGCCGCGGTCGTCGCGGTCGGCCGGGCCATGGGCGCCGGGCTTCTGATCGCCCAGGCCGCCACGGAGAGCGGGTGGCACGGACGTCTTGGCTGGGTGGATCACCCTGAGACGGACCGTTACGTCCCTCTGTACAGCGACACCGTCCGCGTGGTCTCCTACCGCATCGAAGGCGGGACGCCGGAGTACGAGCAGGCCGTGACAGACCTGTGCGAAGGACTCAGCGGTGTCCTGCGCCGGGAGGTCGACGCCCACATCCTTCACCTGTGATCTGGTTCCGGTGTGCCGGGGGTCACACTTGACGTAAGTGCTTACTTGCTCAAATCTGGGCAGATGACGGTGAAAACGACGGATGTCGACCTTTCAGAGATCCCGTTCTGGTCGCTCCCGCAGGCGGAGCGCATGGATGCCTTCAAGCGGCTCCGGCAGCTCGACCGGCCCGTGTTCACGAAAGAGAACAAGATTCCCTTCATCGGGCACGGGCCCGGCTACTACGCCCTCGTACGGCACGCCGACGTCACCGAGGCCAGCAGGAACGCCGGGGTGTTCAGCAGCGAGCCGACCGCCAACAGCATCGCCGACATGCCACGCTGGCTGGCGGTCTACTTCGGCTCAATGATCAACATGGACGATCCCCGGCACGCCCGGCTCCGCCGCATCGTCTCGCGGGCCTTCACGCCCAGAATCCTGGCCAAGATGGAGGAAGACCTGCAGCGGGCGGCGACCCGGATCGTCGACGAGGCGATCGCCGAGGGACCGGGCGACTTCGTCACCCAGATCGCCGCCCGGCTGCCCGTCCAGGTCATCTGCGACATGATGGGCATCCCCCCGCGGTTCCATCCGCAGGTCCTGCGTGCGACCAACGTCATCCTCGGCAACGCCGACGCGGAGTACACCGGGATCCGGCCCGAACTCACCCGCTGGAACGTCGCCCGTGGCCTGGTCAAACTCATCGCCGCCGGGCGCGAGCTGAACCGGCTGGCCGCCAGGCTCGGCAGGGAGCGCCGCGGCGCCTCCACCGGTGACCTGACCAGCATGCTCGTCAACGGCGACGAGTCGCTCACCCCGCAGGAACTGGGGTCGTTCTTCATCCTCCTGGTCGTCGCCGGCAGCGAGACCACGCGCAACGCCATCTCCCACGGGCTCAAGCTGCTCACCGACAACCCCGAGCAGCGTGAGCTGCTGTTGAGCGACTTCGAGGAGCACATCCCCGGCGCGGTCGAGGAGATCGTCCGCTACTCGACGCCGGTGATCCAGTTCCGCCGTACGGTCACGCGCGACCACGAGATGAACGGCCGACTCTACCGTAAGGGCGAGAAGGTCCTGCTCTTCTACAACTCCGCCAACCGTGACGAGGCCGTCTTCACCGACCCCGACACCTTCGACATCACCCGCCACCCCAACCCGCACGTGGGCTTCGGCGGTCCGGGCCCGCACTACTGCCTCGGCGCGCATCTGGCCCGCCGTGAGATCACCGTGATGTTCCGCGAGCTGTTCACCCGTCTCCCCGAGATCCGCTCCAGCGGGGAGCCCTCCTATCTGCTGTCCAACTTCATCAACGGCATCAAGCACATGTCGTACACCACCTGATCGCCGGGGTGCCCGCCCCGGCGTCCCACGTGGGACATCGGCGTCCGCGAAGGCCAAGCGAGTGTTAGGTTCCACCTCATGGACATCCGCCCCGCGGGCGACGGCCCCGCCGACATCCGTACCGAGAACCTCAAGACCGTCACCGCCAACGGCGTCGAGTTCGCGTACCTGGAGATGGGGCGAGGGCCACTGGCGCTGTGCCTGCACGGATTCCCCGACACCGCGCACACCTGGCGGCACCTGATGCCCCAGCTGGCCGCGCGTGGCTACCGGGCGGTCGCGCCGTTCATGCGCGGCTACGCGCCGACGTCCATCCCCTCGGACGGAGCCTACGAGGGCGGCGCGCTGGTCGCCGACGCCTGCGCGCTGCACGAGGTGCTCGGCGGCGACGGCGACGCGGTGCTCATCGGGCACGACTGGGGTGCCTTTCCGGTCTACGGAGCCACCGCCTTCGCCCCCGAGCGCTGGCGCACGGGGGTCGCGATGGCGGTGCCCCCGACGGGCGCCGTGCTGGAGACGTTCTTCGACTACGAGCAGCTCAAGCGGTCGTTCTACGTCTTCCTCTTCCAGACCGGACTGGCCGAGGCCGCCGCGTCGCGGGACGGCTTCATCGAGGGGTTGTGGCGGGACTGGTCGCCGGGCTACGACGCGACCGAGGACGTCGCGCTCGTACGGCGGAGCCTGGGCGCCCCGGCGAACCTCGCCGCCGCGATCGGCTACTACCGGGCCATGCTCGGCACCGTGGCACCCACCGGCCGCTACGCCGCCGAGCAGGCCGCGACCGGCCGGGATGTGCCGATCCTCTATCTCCACGGGGTCCGCGACGGCTGCATGGGGGTGGACCAGGTCGACCAGGCGGCGAGCTTCCTCCCGCCCGGGTCCAGGGTCGAACACGTCCTTGCGGCCGGGCACTTCCTCCACCTGGAGCGGCCCCGGGAGGTCAACGATCTCATCCTGGACTGGCTGGGCTGAACGACATGTGGCAGGATCTGCAAAACAGAACGCCATTCTAGTGGAGGCTGGTGTGACGGTTTCGCTAGCGGATATCGATCTGTCGGACATCGCGTTCTGGGAGCGGCCGATGGCCGAGCGCGAGGCCGCCTTCGCGGTGCTCCGCGCCCAACCGGGCCCGATCCGGTTCGCCGAGCCCGAGATTCCCTTCGCGCCGCCCGGTCCCGGCTACTACGCCCTGGTGCGGCACGCGGACATCGTCGAGGCGAGCCGTCATCCCGAGATCTTCTCCTCGGGTCGCGGGGCGACGTCCATCCAGGACCTCGGCCCCGACTTCAACGAGTACTTCGGCTCGATGATCAATATGGACGACCCGCGGCACGCGCGCCTGCGCCGGATCGTCTCGCGGGCGTTCACGCCCAAGATGATCAAGCAGTTCGAGGCCGATGTCGAGGCCGCCGCGGCGCGGATCGTCGACGACCTGATCGCCGCCGGACCGGGCTGTGACTTCGTGACCGAGGTGGCCGCCAAACTCCCCTTGAAGATCATCTGCGACATGATGGGCATCCCGGAGAAGGACTACCAGACGGTCTTCGACGCCACCAGCATCATCCTCTCGGGCGGAGACCCCGAGTTCATCACCGACCTCTCCCGCGCCGCCGAACTGCTCCTCGGCGCCGGGCAGACGCTCCAGGAACTCGTCGTCTCCCTGGCCGCCGAGGGCGGCGACACCCTCACCACCGCCCTGACCAGCGCCAACATCGACGGTGAGAAGCTGACGATGCAGGAGCTGGGCTCGTTCTTCATCTTGCTGGTGGTGGCGGGCAACGAGACCACCCGCAACGCCATCTCCCACGGCCTGCACCTGTTCACCGAGAACCCCGACCAGCGGGCGCTCCTCCTCGCCGACCTCGACGGGCGCATGCCCGGCGCGGTCGAGGAGATCGTCCGCCTCGCCTCGCCCGTCGCCTGGATGCGCCGCAGCCTCACCCGCGACCACGAGATGAACGGCCGGCTCTACCGCGAGGGGGACAAGGTCCTGCTGTTCTACTGGGCCGCCAACCGGGACGAGGCCGTCTTCACCAACCCGTACCGCTTCGACATCGCGCGAACCGAGGGCCCGCACGTCGGCTTCGGCGGTCCGGGCCCGCACTTCTGCCTCGGCGCGCATCTGGCCCGCCGTGAGATCACCGTGATGTTCCGCGAGCTGTTCACCCGCCTGCCGGAGATCCGTTCCGTCGGCGAGCCCGACCGCCTGCGCTCCAGCTTCATCAACGGCATCAAGCATATGGAGTGCGCCTTCTAGCGAGCCGGATTCGCGTTCCTGTCCCACTACGTGAGGCGCATTCGGTACCGAGCACCTGGTCAACGCCTCGGGGACCCCGCGGTTGACGGCACAGGTCCCCGGACCGGCCCACCGGTCCGGAGATCCTGCCGCGGCAGCGGGCGGACGCGCCGCCGAAGACGACCGGCCCGCAGGGCACGTGGGCCCCTGCGGGCCGGTCGTCTTCGGTGCCACGCGCCGCCCGCCCGGGGCGGAACACGCCGGGGGTGGGGCAGCCGGGGTTTCCGTGATCTGCCGGGATCGGCGATGCCGGAGACCGCCGATCCCGGCAGATCACGGAAGGGCTCTGGTCCGCGAGCCGCTCCGGCGCCTCCCCCGGATCGAGGGCGGCACGCCGGAACGGCCCTACTTCAGCTCCGTCGACGGCATCGAGCACATGGGCCGCGCGCCCCGGCTCACTGGCCCTGCAGCTTGATCGACTTGAACACGGTGTTCACGTCGGGCAACAGTTCCTTCTTGGTGTCCGGCACGGACATGTAGACGATCGCCGGCACGTCGGCACCGGTGCTCACCGCCGCCACGACCATGGTCGTCTTGATGTCACCCGAGGTGATCTCGTACGCCGCCAGCTGGCCCGGCTTGCCGTTCACCGACAGGGTCTGCTGCGCGGTCTTGCGGGCGGTGTTGCCCTCCGGGAAGAACCTCTTGCGGCCGGTGGACGCCACCGCGTTGATGACCGGGGCGAGGTTCGTCGGCGAGGTGTACTTGCTCTTCAGCCGCGGAGACAGCGGACCCGACATGATCTGGGCGAACTGGTTCTTGCCCGTCGAGTCGGTGCCCGCGAGCAGATACTGGCGGGTCGTGAAGCCGTAGGTGGTGGACACCGTCGGGCGCTGGTCCTGCCGCCAGGGAGCGCCGAGCTTGGCCAGCGTGATCCCCGCAGGCTGGTCGACGAGCGTTCCGGCCACCGGGGACGCCTTGCCGGTGAAGCGAGGCAACCGGCCGACGGCGGCGGGCTTGGTGGTCTTCTTCGCGGTCGCGGAGGGCTTGGGGTCCGCGACGACATCCTCGTCGGCGGAGGCCAACGGCCCGGCCAGGAACGCCCAGATCGTGGCCCCGACCAGCGCGATGACCACGGAACCGGCCAGTGCGAAGATCCAGACGGGCCTGCCCTGGGCCTCGTCCTCGTCCTCCATGGCCTGGTAGTCCTCACCGAAGACCGTGTCCCACAGCTCCTGCTGGCGATCCGGCGGAGGCGTCTTCGGGCCGCTGATCTGGCCCGCGGTCACGAACGGCTTGTTCGGGTCGGAGGGGTCGCGGCTCAGGTGGTGACCGGGCTGCATGGGCTGGCCGGGGTGAGCCTGCATGGGCTGGCCGGGGTGGGCCTGCGCGTGCATGGGCTGGCCGGGGTACGCGGGCTGATCGGGGTGCATGGGCCGGCCGGGGTGGGCCTGCGTGGGCTGGGAGCCGGTTCCGCCATGCTGAACAGGAGCGTCTTGGGGTGACGCGGCGGGGGCGGCCTGCGCCGCGGCCATAGCCCACATGGCGGGATTGTCCGGTACGCCGTAGCTGATCCGCATGGTCTCATTGGCCGGGCCGCCGTTCCCGCTCCCGTGACCGGTGCCGATGCCGTTTCCAGGACCGTTCCCGAAGCCGTTCCCGGAGCCGTCGCCGCTCACGCCGCCGCCGTGGCCGTCACCGGGCGGCATGCCGCCGTCGAGGGGCACCCTGCCGGGGGCGGCGGGGTCGTCGATCGATGCGTTCGCCCAGGAGGGCAGGGAGAACACCCGGTCCTGCGTCCCGGCGGAGCCTGCGCCCTGCGCGCCGCCGTCCGACGGGGTGGCGGATGCCCACACGTCGTTGCCCGTGGGAGGCGCCGGGGGCCACACGGCGTCTCCCGGCGGCGTCGGCGGCCAGGTGCCGCCGTCGGCAGAGGCGGCGGACGGCCACGCACCGTCGTCCGGCCGGACGGAGGAACGGCCGGCGGCGCCCCAGGAGCCGCCGTCTTCCTGCCCGCGCGCGTCGCCCTGCGGCGCGGAGGCGTTCTGCCAGACGTCGTTGCGGGGTCCGGAGGTGTTCTGCCAGTCGTTCTGCGCCGGGGTGGGCTGGGGCCAGCCGTTGTTGCCGGGGGAGGTGTGTCCCTGCGTGTCGCCCTGCGGCGCGGAGGCGTTCTGCCAGGCGTCGTTCTGGGGGCCCATGGCCTGGGCCCAGCCGTTGCCGCCGGGGGAGGTGTGTCCCTGCGTGTCGCCCTGCGGCGCGGAGGCGTTCTGCCAGGCGTCGTTCTGGGGGCCCATGGCCTGGGCCCAGCCGTTGCCGCCGGGGGAGGTCTGCCAGGAGCCGCCCTGCGGCTCCTCCTGGGGACGGGGAAGCCGCGGACCGGTGCCCAGCGGGTCGTTCGCCCAGGAGGGCGTCGGCTCCGCTGCCTCCGGCCATGCCGGGGGCAGGTGGGACTGGCTGGACTGCTCCGAGGCCATGCTTTCCTTACCTCCGGCGTGGTTGCCCGAATTGTGTGTATTGGGCATGGTCTCACGTGAGACGGGGTGGTTCGCAGGGAAACCGGAGAACGCACCCCTGAACTGGAGCCCGGTGGGATCGGTCGGTGGGTCTTGCAAGGGGAGACCGACCTCCAACGGATCCGGGCCCTGCCCCGGCTCGACTGAGTGTGCCACGGTGAAAAGAGTAGACGGGAGGGACATATGAGGTCACAACAGGTGCATAGCCGTCGGATCTCGTCCGTCCCGGTATGGATGCGAGCCCCATTCTGCTGACCCGGCGGCCTGTCTGTCCCTCATTTCGCATGATCGGCTCTGTTTTCCCAGGCCACGAATACGCCTTGCGGGCTGCGATAGGCTTGGGCTATGCGTGCCGCGACCCTGCTTACCGGGCCGCATCGGCTTTCCCGTCCCTGAGCGCCCGGCCGATGCGGCTGCCCTCCGCGTGAGCGGGGGGTTTTTCCATTGGGGCCGGACGGGTCAGATCATCCGCGCAGACGTAGACCGAGGGAAGATTCAACGTGAGCGACAGAGCCGACATGGCGAGCGACGAGCAGCACTACGACCCGCAGGCGCTGCAGGTCAAGTGGCAGCAGCGGTGGGAGGAGCTCGACCCCTTCCGGGCTTCCGACGACCCCGCCGACACGCGCGAGAAGCGCTACGTGCTCGATATGTTCTCCTACCCCTCGGGCGACCTGCACATGGGCCACGCCGAGGCGTTCGGCATCGGCGACGTCGTCGCGCGTTACTGGTGTCAGAAGGGCTACAACGTCCTGCACCCCGTCGGCTGGGACTCCTTCGGCCTGCCCGCGGAGAACGCCGCGATCAAGCGCAACGCCCACCCGGCGGAGTGGACCTACGCCAACATCGAGACTCAGGCGGCCTCCTTCAAGCGTTACGGGGTCTCCTTCGACTGGTCGACCCGTCTGCACACCAGCGACACCACCTACTACAGGTGGACCCAGTGGCTGTTCATCCGTTTCTTCGAGCGCGGCCTGGCCTACCGCAAGGGCGGCCTGGTCAACTGGTGCCCCAATGACCAGACCGTGCTGGCCAACGAGCAGGTCGTCGGCGGCAGGTGCGAGCGGTGCGGCGCCGAGGTCGTCCGCCGCGAGCTGACCCAGTGGTACTTCAAGATCACTGATTACGCCGACCGGCTGCTGGAGGACATGGCCCAGCTGGAGGGCGGCTGGCCGGAGCGCGTGCTGAGCATGCAGCGCAACTGGATCGGCCGCTCCGAGGGCGCCGACGTCGACTTCGTGATCGAGGGCCGCGACGAGCCGGTCACGGTCTACACGACCCGCCCCGACACCCTGTACGGCGCGACCTTCTTCGTGGTCGCGCCGGACGCGCCGCTGGCCGAGGAGATCGTCGCGGAGGAGCAGCGGGCGGCCTTCGAGGCGTACCGGGCCGAGGTGGCCAAGCTGTCGGACATCGACCGCCTGTCCACCGAGAAGGAGAAGACCGGCGTTTTCCTGGGCCGGTACGCGATCAACCCGGTCAACGGCGAGCGCATGCCGGTCTGGGCGGCCGACTACGTACTGTCCGACTACGGCCACGGCGCCATCATGGCCGTGCCCGCGCACGACCAGCGTGACCTCGACTTCGCCCGCGCCTTCGACCTGCCGGTGCGGGTCGTGGTGCACACCGGCATGGCCGACCCCGGCGAGACCGGCGTCGCCACCTCCGGCGACGGCGCGCTGGTCAACTCCGGCCCCCTGGACGGCCTGAACAAGGCCGACGCCATCCGGAAGATCACCGAGGTGCTGAGCGAGCGCGGCACCGGCAAGCCGGCGGTCAACTTCCGCCTGCGCGACTGGCTGCTGTCCCGCCAGCGCTTCTGGGGCTGCCCGATCCCGATCATCCACTGCCTCGACTGCGGCGAGGTTCCCGTCCCGGACGACCAGCTGCCCGTCACCCTGCCCGACCTGCGCGGCGAGGCCCTGGCGCCCAAGGGCGTCTCCCCGCTGGCCGCGGCCACGGACTGGGTGAACGTCGACTGCCCCAAGTGCGGCGGCGCCGCCCGGCGTGACACCGACACCATGGACACCTTCGTCGACTCCTCCTGGTACTACCTGCGCTACGTGGACCCCGACTACGAGGGCGGCCCGTTCGACGTGGAGAAGGTCCGCCAGTGGGGGCCGATCGACCAGTACGTCGGCGGCGTCGAGCACGCGATCCTCCACCTGCTGTACTCGCGGTTCTTCACCAAGGTCCTGCATGACATGGGCATGGTCGACTTCACCGAGCCCTTCACCCGCCTGCTGAACCAGGGGCAGGTGATCAACCAGGGCAAGGCGATGTCGAAGTCGCTGGGCAACGGCGTGGACCTGGGCCAGCAGATCGACTCCTACGGCGTGGACGCCGTCCGGTTGACCATGATCTTCGCGGGTCCGCCCGAGGACGACATCGACTGGGCCGACGTCTCGCCCGCGGCGTCGCAGAAGTTCCTGGCCCGCGCCTTCCGGGTGATGGCGGAGGCCGGGGCGGCCTCCGCCCCAGGCGTGGACTTCGCCGCCGGCGACCTGGACCTGCGCAGGACCGTCCACCAGATCGTCGACGAGGTCACCAAGCTGGTCGAGGCCTACCGCTTCAACGTCGTGGTGGCCCGCATGATGGAGCTGACGAGCGCGGCCCGCAAGGCCATCGACTCCGGACCCGGCGCGGCCGACCCGGCCGTCCGGGAGGCGGCCGAGGCCCTGGCGGTCATGCTGTCGCTGGTCGCGCCGTACACCGCGGAGGAGGGCTGGGAGCGGCTGGGGCACCCGGCCTCGGTCGCCAGGGCCGGCTGGCCGGTCGCCGACCCGGCCCTGCTGGTCCAGGAGTCCGTCACCTGTGTCGTCCAGGTCGCGGGCAAGGTGCGCGACCGGCTGGAGGTCTCCCCGGAGATCTCCGAGGCCGACCTGGAGGCGCTGGCGCTCGCCTCGGAGAAGGTGAAGGCGTTCCTGTCCGGCACGCCGCGCAAGGTCATCGTCCGCGCGCCCAAGCTGGTCAACATCGTCCCGTAGCCGCCGCCGGGGTGCCCGCTCGCCGGGCACCCCGGCTCTCTTCCGGCCTCGTGAGATACGGGCCCAGGCCGTTGAGGTACGGCGCGGGGCGTCCACCGCGCGGCCGGCACGGTGATCTCGCACGGTGGGTGGGGCGACGGCGCCGCGGCCGAGGCGTGCGAAGGACACGCAGGAAGCACACGGGGCAAGACATGCGAAAAAAGCGGATCCCCGCATCCGGGGATCCGCTTCGATTTGCCACGGAGGTCGGCCTGCCGCCCTACGCGGATCCCCGGCCGGGGATCCGCGTTTCCGCGTCGTGCCGCCTCAGAGTTT
This sequence comes from Streptosporangium fragile, assembly GCF_039534445.1. NCBI lineage: Bacteria > Bacillati > Actinomycetota > Actinomycetes > Streptosporangiales > Streptosporangiaceae > Streptosporangium > Streptosporangium fragile. The sequence continues at coordinate 136,427 of NZ_BAAAVI010000018.1, forward strand.
GCGCAGCACCGCCACGACCTTGCCGAGGACGGTGGCCTCGTCACCCGGGATCGGGTCGTAGTTGGAGTTGTGCGGGACCAGCCAGACGTGGCCGTCCTTGCGCTTGAAGGTCTTGACCGTGGCCTCCCCGTCGATCATCGCCGCGACCACGTCGCCGTTGTCGGCCACCGGCTGCTGACGCACGACCACCCAGTCTCCGTCGGCGATGGCCGCCTCGATCATCGAGTCACCGGTCACCTGGAGCAGGAAGAGCGTGCCCTCGCCCACGAGCTGCTTCGGCAGGGCGAACACGTCCTCGATGCTCTCCTCGGCGAGGATGGGACCACCGGCGGCGATCCGGCCGACCAGCGGCACGTACGCCGCGGTCGGGCGGCTGACCGGGGTCTCGTCCTCGCGGGAGTCGGGGTCGACCCAGAGCACGGGCTCGCCGGGAAGGCGGACCTCCAGGGCGCGGGGGCGGTGTGGGTCACGGCGCAGGTAGCCCTTGCGCTGCAACGCCGTCAACTGGTGCGACACGCTGGAGGTGCTGGTGAGCTGCACCGCCTCGCCGATCTCGCGCATGGACGGCGGATAGCCCCGCTGCTGCACGGAGTCGCGGATCACCTCAAGGATCTTCCGCTGCCTGGGGGTGAGGCCAAGGGAGTCACGTCTGCGGACCGCCAGGTCGCTGGCGGCCGAACCGTTCTCGTCGCGTTCGCTCATACGAACTCCTCGCCTCCCGGTCTGTATCGAATGCGTCGCACACAGCGACCGTATCTCGGACGAAGATCATATTCAAACAGCTGTTCGAATGTCCTCGAAATCGGCGACGCCGTGGTGTACAACATCGTACGGGAGTTCGATCGACATCGTGTTCGATTCGCCGATCTTTCTTCGACATGTGTTCGGCCAGGTCGAGGGGATGGGGGCCATGATGAAGCCGACCGCGGCGACACGGCGATCCAGGACCGCGAGAAAGGCGCGCACCGGGCGGCGATCCCAGGAGGCGCCGCACCTGTGGCTCGTCCCGCCGCCGAGGCGGGAGGCGTTGCCGCGGCCGGAGGCGGGCCCCGAGCCCCGGGCGGGGGCCGGTCCCGAGCGCCGGGCGGGGGCCGGTCCCGAGCGCCGGGCGGGGGCGGGCCCGGGGCCGGGGTCACGGCGGAGGCCGGAGCCGGGAATGCCACGAGGGGCGGAGCCGGG